>JAFEDV010000526.1 GCA_018241475.1 Pseudomonadota bacterium
AGCCACCACCACCGAGGGGATTGGGACGGTCGCTGAAGGCGCAGCTGTCGAGGAGATTGCGACGCCTGTTCCTGAGCCCGAAGACGAGACGCCGGCGATGGCCGCCAGGTCCGAGGCGCCCGCTGAACCGTCGCCCGTCCTGGCGCCTCCTTCCGGCGTGCAGGCGCCGCTGGTGCTGCAAGAGCCGAAACTGCCGCCAAACTATTTCCGCGCCGCGGGGGATCCGGACGAACCGCCGGACGCACCGGACAATTCCCTGATAGCACGCACCCAACGTTTGCTTGCCGACAGGTGGACGGCCTTCCGCACCTGGGCCGAACCGAAATACGTCGCGTTTGCCGGCGCGGCGCGCGCCTTCGGCCGAGAATTTTGGCAGCGGCTGCGCGGCGTTCGCCATCCACGCTCGGTGCGTGAAGCCGCTGTGTGGACGGGCTGGGCCGCGGCGGGATTCGTCGCGCTGGTGGTCGGCTTCTTCTTTTTCGTCACCTGGGACATGCCATCGACGGACGACCTTTGGGAAGCGCGCAACGGACAGAGCATCACCTTCCTTGACCGCACTGGCCACGTGATCCTGCGCGAGGGAGCGCAGAACGCGCCGCCAGTCGATCTTGCATCGCTGCCGCCCTACGTGCCGCAAGCCTTTGTCGCCATCGAGGACCGCCGCTTCTACCAACACTTCGGCGTCGATCTCGGCGGCATGATGCGCGCGGGCGCCGAGAACGTGCGTGCAGGCCACGTCGTGCAGGGCGGATCGACGATCACGCAGCAATTGGCCAAGAACCTCTTCCTCAGCAACGAACGCTCCTGGCGGCGCAAGCTGCAGGAAGTGGCCATGGCGATCTGGCTCGAAACGAAGTTCACCAAGAACGAGATTCTCGCGCTCTACCTCTCGCGCGTCTATTTCGGCGCGGGCGCCTATGGCATCGAAGCGGCCGCCGAACGCTATTTCGACCGCCCTGCTCACGATTTGACGCTTCTGCAAGCCGCCATGCTCGCCGGTCTCGTCAAGGCGCCGTCGCGCATGAACCCGGCAAGCCAGGACATCGCCGCCGCCCGCGCCCGCGCCGACACCGTACTGCAGGAAATGGTCAACATCGGCTACATCACCGACGCGCAACGACGAGCAGCTTTGCAGGAAGATCTCGTTGTCAGCCGCCGCAATCCCGCGGGCGTGCTGAGCTACTACCGAGATTGGGTCGATCCGGAGCTCAGTCGCATCATCGGCACGCAGCGCGACGATTTCGTCGTTGAAACCACTATCGACATCGCCGCCCAGCGCGCCGCCAACGACGCCGTGAACTCGGTGCTCAACGAGCAGGGCCAGGCGAGACACGTCGGCGAAGCGGGCCTGCTGGCAATGGACGACGCTGGCGGCGTGCGCGCCATGATCGGCGGGCGCGACTACGAGATCACCCAATTCAACCGCGCCACGCAGGCGCACCGTCAGCCCGGTTCGTCCTTCAAGTTCTTCATCTACCTCGCGGCGATGGAAAACGGATTGACGCCATGGACGGTGCGCGACGACGCGCCCATCGTTGTGCATATCCCAGGACAACCCGACTGGGTTCCTGGCAATTATGGCGATCGCTATCACGGTCCGACCACACTCACTGAGGCGCTCGCGGATTCGTTCAATTCCGTCGCCATCCGCGTGACACAAGAAGTCGGCGGCCAGCGCGTCATCGATGTCGCGCGCCGCCTCGGCATCACGACGCCCTTGCACAATTATCATTCGCTTCCGCTGGGCGCGCAGGAGGTGACGCTCTACGAAATGGTGCGCGCCTACGCGACGATGGCCAACAACGGCTATAACGTCGAACCGCACGGCATCGTTCGCATTCGCCGCGCCAGCACGGATGAGGTGATGTGGAGCTGGCGGCCTGAACGCCATGTGCAGCTCATCGCCGATCGTCCGCGCCGCTTCATGGACTACATGATGAACCGCGTCGTCGAGGCCGGCACCGGCACGCACGCGCGCATGCCCGGCCGCCAGATCGCAGGCAAAACCGGCACCGGCAACGACTATCGCGATGCCTGGTTCATCGGCTTCACGCCGGGCTATGTCACCGGCGTTTGGGTCGGCAACGACAATTTCGCGGTCACCGACCGTGTCACCGGGGGCTCGCTGCCGGCCGACATCTGGCAGCGCTTCATGCAGGTTGCATTGCGCAACGAGCCGGCGCGTCCGCTCGACATGCCAGGTGCGGAAGACATGAATGCCGGCCTGCCTGAGCCACAGGTGCAGAACGTCACCGCCGTCGGCGCGCCGCTTGGCGCCGTCACGTCAGGTCCGCCTGCGTCGCAAGGTCCGCAAGACAACGCGGATCACTCGCTCGACGTTGGCCCCCAAGGCTGACTAGAGTGCTTGCGCTAACGATAGACGCAGGGGTCGCAGATGCAGACGTGGAACGACCGCAACGCATATGGCTGGGTAGCCCTGACGCTACATTGGCTCGCCGCCATCGGCGTGCTCACCATGCTCTTCACCGGCTTCAGCGCCGGCGTCGCCGAAGATCATGGCGACCGGGCCGGACATCGCGCGCTGATGGCCGTGCACGTCGCGGTCGGGCTTTCGTTCTACCTCATCTTTGCGGCGCGCATCGCTTCTCACTACATGCAGAAGGCGCCGATCGAGCCCGATCAACCCGGCGCCCTACGCTTCATCGCCCGCGCCACGCACAATCTGCTGCTGCTGATGATCGCCGTGCAGATCATCTCCGGCCCGCTCATGATCTGGGCGCACGCACGCCCGATCAACGCGGGCTTCGTCTCGATACCGAGCCCATTCGCAACCCGCTCCGAAGCGGTCGAACACATCGCCGACATCATGCACCTGATCGGTCGCTGGTCGCTCGTGGTGCTGATTTCGCTGCATGTGCTTGGCGCATTGAAGCATCTCTTCGTCGATCGGGACGGCTTGTTCGAACGGATATTCGTCCCCGGCGCGCGCATAAAGACGAAAGCGCCGCCGGCCGAGGCGCCAGGTTAGCGCGCCATCCCCACTGCATGCAGCGCGCAGCCGTGCTCGTGCAGGTAGTCGCGCCCTCGCTCGAACTCCGGCATGCAGCGGCGGACATGCGCCCAGAAGCGCCGTGAATGATTCATCTCTTTCAAGTGCGAGACTTCGTGCGCGGCGAGGTAGTCGAGCACGAACGGCGGCGCCAGAATGAGCCGCCAGGAAAACGACAGCACGCCGTCTACCGAGCACGAACCCCAGCGCGAACGCAGCTCCTTCACCTGCAGTCGCGCCGGGCGCACGCACAGCGTGCGCGCATGAAACGCCACCCGCTCGCTCAGGTCGGCTTTCGCCTGGTCCTTGAAGTAGCGCAGCAGGCGGCTCTCGAACAAAGCCGCGTCGGGCGCCGGCGTGATCAAGAGCGGCGGATCTCCCGCTTCAATGCGCGGCACTGCGCGCCCATGTTCGTAGATCAGCTTGTGGTCGATCCCGCGCAGCGGTGTGATCGAGCCTGGCGCTAGCTGCACGCCTTGCGGCAGACGCGACAATTCGCTGACGATCCAGCCTGCGCGCTCGACCGCGAATTGCGCCGCGTGCTTGAGATGGCGACGCGTCGGCGCCGTAGCGATCGCCTCGCGTCGCGTCGGATCGATGCGCACGGACACGCGCCGCGCGCGCGGGTTCACCACCAACCTCACCGCAACACGGCGTCCGTCGGTCGTTTCGATCTCGGTCTGACTCGGTTCGACCTTCTGTCGCGAATCGAAGCGCATACGAAAAAAGTCTCACGCCGCGCGTTAACGCCTCAAGTGCGCGCGTGCTCATACGCTTGTGACTCGCTGTGGAGGAGTGCTCAGCGCTGCTCGGTGACGAGCTTCAGGGCCGGTTTGCGCCGCGACGCCGCCGATTGATGCGCACGCATGAACGCCCGCATGCGCGGATAGATTTCGGTTTTGAAACGACGTCCACTGAACACGCCGTAGTGCCCCACGCCCGGCTGGATGTAGTCCTGGCGCATGGATTCCGGGATGCTGCTGCAGATGTCGTGCGCGGCCTGGGTTTGGCCGATGCCCGAAATATCGTCGTTCTCGCCTTCAACCGTCAGCAGCGCCGTCTTGGCGATCGCGCGCGGATTCACCAGTCGTCCGCGATGTTCGAACACGCCTTTCGCAATGGAATAGTTCTGGAACACGTCGATCAGCGTCTGCACGTAGAATTCCTCGGTGAGGTCCATCACGGCGAGATACTCATCGTAGAAGAGCCTGTGTTTTTCGGCGCTGTCGCCGTCGCCTTTGACCAGGTTCAGGAAATAGGCCTGGTGCGCATCGACATGGCGCGACAGGTTCATCCCCATGAAGCTGGCGAGTTGCACGAAGCCCGGATAGACGCGGCGGAATGCGCCTGGATACAGCCCCGGCACGGTATGGATCATGTTCCGCCTGAACCAATCGATATCGCGCGTTTCCGCGAGCTTGTTCGGCGTTGTCGGCGACCGCCGCGCGTCGATCGGCGAGCCCATGAAGGTCATCGTCGCCGGCGTGCACGGATCGTCTTCTTCCGCCATCAGCGCGACGGCGGCCAAAACCGCGGGCCCCGGCTGGCATACGGCGACGACATGCGTTTCCGGCCCCAGCACGCGCAGCATTGCCATCACGTGGTCGACATAGTCGTCGAGGTCGAAGCGCCCTGCCAGCACCGGGACCATGCGCGCGTCCGACCAGTCGGTGATATAAACTTCGTGCTCCGGCAAAAACGTTTCCACCGTTGAGCGCAGCAGCGTGGCGTAGTGGCCCGACATCGGCGCCGCCAGCAGCACCGTCGGATCTGTGCGCGCGCCGCGCGCTTCAACGAGCGCTTCCGCATCGCGCTCGAAATGCAGCAGCGAACACCACGGCGACGACCACACGCTCTTCGGCGTGACCGGCACGTCCATGCCTTCGACGTTCGTTGTCGGCAGATTCCATTCCGGCTTGCGGTAGCGGCGCGTCACGCTTTCGAAAAGTTCGCTCGCGGCGGCGGCGGTACGCGCGATCTCGGTATCTGCCATCGGGTTCAGCGGAGATCGGAACATGCTCGCTTGCATCAGCGCTGCGATCCGCAAGGGCGCCACCGAAAGGTGGCCCAGTTCGTAGAGCGAGTAGAGCATGCCAGCCTTTGCTTCAGCGCACGACGTTCCGCGGAAGGTGCGCTGTCCCCCATTTCCAACAAGCTAAGGCGCCCGTTCAGGCGAGTTCGCCGCATGGCGGCCGCCAGCCAATCGGCCTCAGCCAGACACCGCCGTCCCACAAAGCGGTTATCCGTTGCTAATGTAATTTACATTACGGCGAGAGCCAAGGCGCGTCAGGTGCGATCGCGCCGCGTCAACCCCGCGGCGATGCACTGGGCGATCTGTGTCGGCGTCGCCTGCGCCGAATTGACGATCGCGCGCGTCCGCCACTGCCCGTCCATCACGTACAAGAACGAGGTGTGATCAACGTTGTAGGCGTCGGCGCGCGCGCCTTCCACCGGCTGTACGTGGCTATAGACCCGAAATGCCGCCTCTGCGGCCTGCACCTGCGCGGCCGAGCCGGTGAGCCCCTGCAGACCCGCCGGAAATCCGTTGGTGCGCACATACTCGCCCAGGACTTGGGGCGTATCGCGCGCGGGATCGACAGTGATCAAAACCGGCTGGATATCGTAGCCTCCGGGGGAGGAAAGCGCCTGCGCCAGCGCGTACATCGTCGTCGGGCAAACATCCGGGCAGTGCGTGTAACCGAAATAGAGGATGGCCGGCTGCTGATGGAAGTCCGCCTGTGTCACCCGTTCGCCGTGCGTGTCGAGGAGCGAAATCGGACCGCCCACCTGCTCGGCGCCCTGCAGGATGCAGTTCTCCGGCGGCGGCGGGGCCGCTTCCGGCAAGTGTCCGACCAAGAACAACGTACCGATGCCGGCCGCGACCGCAGCCGCCAGCGCGGGGACGATGGCGCCGGTGAGATCGAGGCGAGGCTTCGGTGTCGGCGGCGAGGACATGGAGGCCAGACGCTAATCAGCGCTCTTCGCCGCAATCAACGCGGCGGGAGCGCACATGCGCGTTGAGGCCGCACTGCGGCGCCGAGCTGGAGTTACTCAACGCCGAACGGCCCGCCAACGCCGCAGCGGCCCGCCGGCGCGGCGCGAGGCTTC
>JAFEDV010000527.1 GCA_018241475.1 Pseudomonadota bacterium
TTTCCCGAAAAGGATCGCCATCGCTTGATCGAACCGTACGTGACGACGCGGGCCAGAGGAACAGGGTTGGGCTTGGCTATCGTTTCCCGCGTCGTTGAGGACCACGGGGGGCTGATCGAATTGGACGACGCGCCGGGACCTGGTCCCGGCGCCGTCGTGCGGTTCGTTCTACCGAAGCGCGGCGAGGAGCCGCTTGAGCAAAGCGCAGAACACGGCGCAGGAGTCCCGTAATGTCCGACATTCTGATCATCGATGATGAAGCCGACATCCGCGATCTCGTCTCCGGCATCCTCGAAGATGACGGCCACCAGGTGCGCGCCGCGCGCGACAGCGACGAAGCGCTCGACGCCATCCGCCGGCGCAAGCCGGCGCTGGTCGTCCTTGACATTTGGCTGCAGGGAAGCCGCATCGATGGGCTCGAACTCCTGGCGATGTTCAAGGAGATCGACCCCGATCTTCCTGTAGTTGTCATCTCCGGTCACGGCACCATCGAAACGGCCGTCTCCGCCATCCGCAAAGGCGCTTACGATTTTGTCGAGAAGCCCTTCACTGCGGACCGGTTGATGCTCGTTGTGCAACGCGCGCTCGAAGCGGCGCGGCTGAAGCGAGAGAATACGGCGCTTAGAGCGCGCTCCTCGGCCAGCGACGATCTAATCGGCGCCTCCGCCGTGATCGTCGCGCTCAGAAGCTCCATCGATCGCGTTGCACAAACGAATTCTCGCGTGCTGATCTCGGGTCCGGCCGGTTCCGGCAAGGAACTGATCGCGCGGCTCCTGCACGAGCGTAGCCCGCGTGCGAGCGGTCCGTTCGTCGCCATCAACGCGGCCTCGATCGCGCCCGGCCGCATGGAGAGCGAAATCTTCGGCGAAGAGGGGCCCGACGGGCGCCCCCGCAAGATCGGCGTTTTCGAGCAGGCGCACGGCGGCACCCTCTTCCTGGATGAGGTGGGCGACATGCCGCTGGAGACGCAATCGAAAATCCTGCGCGTTCTGGTCGAGCAGCGCTTTCGTCGGCTGGACGGCAACACCGATGTGCAGGTGAACGTGCGCGTCGTTTCGTCAACATCGCGCGATCTGCGCGGCGACATCGAGCAGCAGCGCTTCCGCGAAGATCTTTTCCATCGCTTGAACGTGGTGCCGCTGCGGGCGCCTAGCCTGGCGGAGCGCCGCGAGGACATCCCGGATCTCGCGGGCTATTTCGTCGGCCGGCTCGCCGGCATGTCCGGAGTCCCCGCGCGGCAGATTGGCGAGGATGCGCTCGCAGCGCTACAGGCGGCGGATTGGCCGGGCAACGTGCGCCAACTTCGAAATGTGATCGAGCGCATCCTGATCCTGGCGACGGGCGATCCCGCGACACCGGTAACCGTCGACTCGCTCCCTGCCGACGCCTGGCCGAGCGCGGGCTCGAAACGCGACGGCATGCAGGAGGTCATCGCATTGCCGCTGCGCGATGCGCGCGAGCGCTTTGAGCGCGAGTACTTGAACGTGCAGATCACCCGCTTCGGCGGTAACATCTCACGGACAGCCGCCTTTATCGGAATGGAGCGCTCGGCGCTGCACCGCAAGCTCAAGTCGCTCGGCGTCGATCCGCCCGGCCGCAACGGGCAAGAGGCTGAATGAGCCGCATCGCGTACGTCGACGGCGTCTACCTGCCGCTTGCAAGCGCGGGTGTGTCGGTGCTCGACCGCGGTTTCCAGTTTGCCGACTCGATCTACGAGGTTTGGGCCATCCGCGGCGGACGCTTGTTCGACGCCGAAGGCCATATGGCGCGCTTGCGTCGCTCGCTGCGCGAGCTTCGGATTGACTTCACGATGAGCGACGCGGCGCTCTACGCCGTGTTGCGCGAAACACAGCGTCGCAATCGTGTCGCCGACGGCATCGTCTACGTGCAAATCAGCCGCGGCGCCGCGGTGCGCGATCATGTATTTCCGTCGCCGGCGGTTCGTCCCACGCTGATCGTCACGGCGAAGAACCTCGATCGCGCCGCCATCACCGAGCGCGCGGCTCGCGGGGTCAAGGTGATCACCCTACCCGAGACCCGTTGGGCGCGGTGTGACATCAAGTCGGTCAACCTCCTCCCCAATGTGCTGGCCCGCCAGCAGGCGAAGGAGAAGGGCGCGTTTGAAGCATGGTTCGTAGACAGGGACTGCCTGGTCACCGAGGGCACGTCGTCCAACGCATTCATCGTTGATGCGCAAGGCCGCATCCGCACCGCTGCGCTTTCAAACCAGATCCTGCACGGCGTGACCCGTGCGGGGCTCCTGAAGATCGCTCGGGATCGGCAGATGAGGGTC
This sequence comes from Pseudomonadota bacterium, assembly GCA_018241475.1. Classification (GTDB taxonomy): domain Bacteria; phylum Pseudomonadota; class Alphaproteobacteria; order Caulobacterales; family Aquidulcibacteraceae; genus Vitreimonas. The sequence continues at coordinate 2,294 of JAFEDV010000527.1, forward strand.
GTGGAAGAACCGTTCACGGTCGAAGAGGCGAAGGCTGCGCGCGAAGCGTTCATGAGCGCGGCAAGCAATCCCGCCGTCCCGGTGATCGCTATCGACGGTGTCCCGGTGGGAGATGGCCGGCCTGGACCGATCGCACAGGCGTTGCGCGCCCTTTATTTGGGCGCCGCCGTCTGAAACCGGCCGTTTCAGCCTCAGTTGCATTTGGCGCCAGCGCTGCCGCCCCTTATGTTCAGCGCTCAGCCGCACGCGCGTTGCGGCGCTACAAAAGAGGCTCCGAGCCCCATGGATAAGAAGCAAAATCTGCAGGACACGTTTCTGAACGCGGTCCGCAAGGCCAAAACTCCACTGACGATCTTCCTGGTCAATGGCGTGAAATTGCAGGGCGTCGTCACCTGGTTCGACAATTTCTGTGTGTTGTTGCGCCGGGACGGCCAGGTTCAGCTCGTCTATAAGCACGCGATCTCGACCATCATGCCTGGTGGTCCCGTTCAGCTCTACGAAATCGACAAGGCGGCCGATGAAGCCGACGGCTGAGATGCCGAACAAGGATGTTAATCGCGCCATCGTGCTGCGTCCGCTTTCGGCCACGGAAGCGGACGCGCGCGATCCAGAAGCGCGCCTTTTGGAAGCGGTTGGCCTTGCGCAAGCCTTGGGGCTCGACGTGGCGTATGCAGACGCTGCGCCGCTTCGCCAAATCAGCCCGCGCACCTACTTCGGATCGGGGCGCGTGGAGCGTTTGAAGGATCAAAGCGAAGAACTGGGCGCTGGCGTCGTCGTCATCGACGCGCCGCTTTCGCCCGTGCAGCAGCGCAATCTGGAACAAGACACGCAAGCCAAGGTGATGGACCGCACCGGACTTATCTTGGAAATCTTCGGCGTGCGCGCCCACACGAAGGAAGGGCGCCTGCAGGTCGAACTGGCGCGGCAAGCCTATGAGCGCTCGCGCCTCGTACGGACCTGGACGCACCTGGAGCGCCAACGCGGCGGACTGGGTAAGACCGGCGGCCCCGGCGAAACCCAGATCGAGTTGGACCGCCGACAGATTGCCGACCGCATCGTTCGCCTGAAGCGCGATCTCGAGGATGTGCGCCGCACCAGATCAATGCAGCGCCGCGCGCGGGCGCGCGCCGGGCTGCCCGCTGTCGTGCTCGTGGGCTACACGAACGCGGGCAAGTCGACTTTGTTCAACCGGCTGACGCAAGCCGGCGTTCTGGCGAAAGACATGCCCTTTGCCACGCTCGACCCCACGGCGCGGCTGGTGAAGCTGCCGAGCGGACGATCGACGATTGTGAGCGACACCGTGGGCTTCATTTCCGATCTGCCGCACGAACTGGTTGAGGCTTTTCGCGCCACACTCGAAGCTGTGACCGAGGCGGATCTGCTCCTGCATGTGCGCGACATAGCGCACGACGATAGCGAAGCGCAGCGCGCCGACGTCATGGCGGTGCTGAGCCGACTCAGCAGCGATGCGAACAAGAAGGTCCCACCTGTTCTTGAGGTGTGGAACAAGGTCGACCTGCTCGACGCCGCCACACGGGAGGCGCGAATCCGTCGCGCGCAAGCCTTGGAAGAGGGCGCACTCGCCCCGGTCGCCATCTCGGCGGTCACAGGAGAGGGCATGGATGGGCTGCTGGCGGCGATTGACCGCGCCGCCTTCTCAGCTACCCGCATCGTGACGCTGACGCTTGCGCCGGGCGACGGCAAAACGCGCGCGCGCATCGCCGCGGCCGGCCGCATCCTGGAAGAAACCCACGACGAACAAGGCGCGACCACCCTTCGAGCCGAACTCCTGATAGAAGATGCCGCCCGCTTCGCACCTTATGAGCCCCTGCCCGAAGAACCGCGGCAGGCTGCGGAGTAGGCGATAGCCTTGGGCCCTGGCCTCCAGATTGCGTCAAGGGTCCAAAGCTACACTATTTGTGCGAGAGCCGCTGAACCAACTCCTCCGCGAACGTGCTCAGCGTATCGTCCCGCGCGCCCATGACGACGATGCGATCACCCGGCTCTGCCAGTTCGACTAGTTTGTCTCCGCATGCGGCGCGCTCCGCAAACGCCATCGCTTGCAGTCCGCGCGCTCGCACGCCGCTGGTAATCTGCTCGCTGGTGACGCTGCGGTCGACGGTTCCGCCATAATAGACGGGGTCCGCCATGATCAGCACGTCGTCGGTGCGCATGTTGTCACCGAAGCAGGCGATGAATTCGCTCTTCATCAGCTTCAGCGGACCGAAGCCGTGGGGCTGAAACAGGATCAGCAAGCGGCCCGGAAATGCATGCAGCGTGGCGAGCGTCGCGGCGATCTTGTCGGGATTATGTGCGAAATCGTCGATCACGGTGACGCCGTTGGCTATGCCTGCGACTTCCAATCGACGCTTCGTGCCCGAGAAGCCTTCGAGCGCTCTCCCAGCCTCTGCGAGCGACAGCCCATAAGCGCGCGCCGCCGAGAGCGCCGCGAGCGCATTGGAGACGTTATGCACGCCGGGGACAGCCAACGAGACATGCGCTTTCGCGCCGCCTTCGCGTTCAATCACATCGAACGAGACGCGATCCGGCGCCTGGCGGACATTGCTCGCATAGAGGTCGGCCATCGGCGATTTGGCGCTGAAGGTGCGCGTGCGCACCTTGGCGACTATCACCAGCGCCGCAGTCTCTTCGTTGTCGAGGTTTAGAACCGCCGTCTCGGCCTTGCCGACGAAATCCTGGAAGAGGGTGCGCAGTTCGTCCATGCTCTTGTGGTCGAGCGCGATGTTATTCACAACTGCGATCGTCGGCTTGTAGCGCGCGATCGATCCGTCGCTTTCGTCGACTTCACTAACAAAGACGTCGCCTTTGCCCACGAGCGCCGACGCGAAGAGCGCATCCGGCGTCACGAAGTTCTTCATCACGGCGCCGTTCATCACCGTTGGATCGCGGCCCGCTCGATGCAGCAGCCAGGCGATCATCCCGGTGGTGGTCGACTTGCCGCTTGTGCCGGCGACGCCGATGCGCACCGGTGCGGCGTTGAACAATTCCGCCAACAGTTCGGGCCGCTTCAGGTCGCGCGCGCCGGCGCGGCGCGCCGCGACAACGTCCGGCACCGTGTCTTCCACCGCGGCGGAGCGCACGAAAATCTGATCGGCGCTTACGATGCCGCTGCCGTCCTGCGGGAAAAGCGCGATGCCCTGCCGCTCCAGATATTCGAACTTGGGAGCAAGCCGTCCTTGATCCAACGAACGGTCCGAGCCGGCCACGGTCGCACCCTTGCCGCGCAAAATCAGCGCCAGAGGCAGCATTCCCGAGCCGCCGATGCCCGAGAAGAAATAGGATTTTGCCTGACTCATGCCGCCCGGTTATGAGGACAAAGCGCGTGCGCCCGCAAGGCGGGCCAAGGAGGCGCTAGCAGATGGGCCAACGCATCCGCATCGGCGTCGTCGCCACCGGCACGCGGATTGACGAGGCGCTGGCCGAGCGGGTCAGGGCGCTCGCGGCGGATGCTTTTCTCGATCAGGCGCCGGAGATTGTTTTTCATCCGCAATGTTTCTTGAGCGCTGGCCACTTCGCCGGCGACGACGCCGCGCGTGCGACGGCGTTCTTGGATGTGGCCAACGATCCGAAGTTCGACGCGCTGTGGGTTGCACGGGGCGGCTACGGCGCCTGCCGAATGGCGGAGCATGTCTTGGCCAACTATCACGAGAGCGCCCGCGCCAAGACCTATCTCGGCTATAGCGACGCGGCTGCGCTGCTCGCGGGGCTCTATAAGCTCGGATTTCCGAACATCGTGCATGGGCCGATGCCGATCGACATTACGCGCGAGGGCGGCGAAGCGGCCGTGAAGAGGGCGCTCGCATATCTGATCGAGCGTGCGCCCGAATCGCTCGAAATGACCGTGATGGCCGGCGGCAAGTTCGCCGCCTTCAACATCATGATCCTTCACTCGATCCTCGGCACCGCGCTTGAGCCGGACTTGAGCGATCACGTCATCATGCTCGAAGAACTGAACGAGTATCTCTACAGAATCGACCGCGCCCTCTTCCACATTTTTGCCTCGCCGAATGTCCGGCGGGCGAGGGGGATCAAATTGGGTCGCATCTCCAACGTGCCCGAGAACGACAAGCCCTTCGGAGCGACGGCGGAAGAGATGATCAAATACTGGTGCGGCCGCACCGGCGTGCCTTATCTCGGCCGCGCCGACATCGGCCATGACGTGGAAAACAAGGTCGTACCATTCGGAATGCTGAAGCGTTAGACGCCTTGATCACGCCGTTCTGCCGCTTTCGCTTCAACCCATAGCGCCTCCATCTCTTCGAGCGGCTGGGGGCCGGCGCGGCCGTGTTCTGCGAGCTTGCGCTCGATGTACTGAAATCGGCGCGTGAACTTGGCATTGGCTTGCCGCAGCGCTTCCTCGGGATCGACGTTCAGCTTGCGAGCGAGGTTGGCGATGACAAACAGAACATCGCCCATCTCTTCGGTGAGCGCGTCGTGGTCGTGATGGTCGCGCGCCTCGGCCAGTTCACCGAGTTCTTCCTCAAGCTTCTCCAGCACCTGATCGGCGCTCGGCCAATCGAAGTTGATACGCGCCGCGCGCTTGGTGAGTTTCTCCGCGCGCATCAGCGCCGGCAGCGCCATGGCGACATCGTCGAGCAGGGAGGTGGGTGAGCCATCTTTGCGGCGCTTCCTCGCCCGCTCCTCGGCCTTCATTGTCTCCCAGGCGCGGGTCTGCTCTTCTGCCGTGCGCATGTCGCGTTCGCCGAACACGTGCGGATGCCGCTCGGTCATCTTCGCGATCAGCGCTTCGGCGACGTCGGCAAGATCGAAGAGACCCTCTTCTTCGGCCATGCGCGCGTGGAAGATCACCTGGAAGAGGAGGTCGCCCAATTCCTCCTTCAGCGCAGGCATGTCGTTGCGCTCTATGGCGTCGGCGACTTCATAGGCTTCCTCGATCGTATAAGGGGCAATGGTCGCAAAGGTCTGCTCGGCGTCCCATGGACAGCCGTGCCCACGATCGCGCAAGCGCGCCATGAGAGCGACCAGGGCCCGGGACGCCTCGCCCACGCGATCGCTATTGCTCTGGTCAGCCATTGCTATCCTCATTCAGGCGGCCAAGGCCAATGCGGCATGAGGGTGAGAACGGGCAACGTGCTCGAGCCAGGCGAGCCCATTGCTGATTTCCCGCGCATTCTCTTTGCGCGACCAGGCTAGACGCTCAGCGCGATCGGCGATCGAGTGCGCCCGCTCAGGACTCTTCGAGTATTGGCGCATCAATGGATGCTCGGAAAGATCGCTCTCCCTGAGCGCTTGCGGCATCTCCAACTGCAGATGACAGAAGATTGCAGCGAGATGAATACCCGGGTTGGCGAGAAAAGCGTCGAAATCCACGCGTAGCGCCCTATGGGGCCACGGATGCGCAATGCGGTCGTGCGTCAGCTGTTCGGTAAGCCAGCTCAGGGCGACGGCCTCGCCCGATGAGCCCGCGTCGAGTGCGTTTCCCAGCAAGCGCGCCAAACGCGCTACGCGCCCCGGGAGCTTGCTTTGAAGCTCCTTCGTGGAGTCCGCGGACAATGCCTGCGCAAGATAAGTCTCTGGCGTGACATTGAGCAGAATGGCGCGCGCGTCAGTCGCATCGCTCATCAGCTTGTGGCCGATGCGCGCTGTGTCGCTCGTCGTCTTGAGCACCACGCAGCGGGTATTGTGGTAGCCTCGCCGCCAGAGCCTCAGATGTGTGGCGAACCACGTCTCGTACTCGCGCGGGTGCAGGAGGCGATTAGGCCCGCCGAGCGCGTCATGCGCCGCCGCCAGCGTCCTTAGCGTCGCCGGCTCGCGTAATCCAAGTACGCCGTCCGCTTCGCCGATCGCCCGGCTCAGCAGCGTCGAACCGACGTGTCCGGCGTGGAAGATGAAATGGATCGGCACTGGCGCATCGGTGATTGCCTGCGTCCAACGCTCGAGGTGGGCGTGCGGCATGACGAAGCCGTCCGGCGCCAGATGCATTGCGCGGCCGTCGAGGCAGCTCGCGGCGCGATAGGCGTTTCGGCTCATGCGCAAGACCAGTGCGCTGTGGCCGATCGGATCGATGTTCTGGACGAACAGCGTTGGACTGCGAAAGCCCTCCCTTGAAATGAGTGCGGCGAGGGCATCGCTCCCCGGCGGTCCTCCTATTACATTGTTTTGGCGGTGTTTTTCTTCCACACCAGAGTCCGCATAAGATAGATTATGAGAAGTGACAGCTAGGCGTTCAGATCAGCGCTCCAGCCATCGTAGCCGGGTTCGACCCCAGCGGGCAGCCTTACCTTCAGGCTCTGATAGTCGAGGTCGATGTGCATGTTGGTGAGCACGGTTCGTTTCGGCCGCAAGCGGTGCACCCATTCGAGGGTCTTGCCCAGATGCGCGTGGGTTGGATGCGGCGTGTCGCGCAGAGCATCGACAATCCACAGGTCCAGACCCGATAGCGCGGCGAAGCTGCTTTCCGGCATGCCCACGAGGTCGTTCGAGTAACCGACGCCGGCGACACGGAAGCCGAGCGAAGGCGTGAAGCCGTGGTCCTGTTCCAAGGGCAAGATTTCCATCACGCCGCCTGGCCCGTGGATGGCGATCGGAACGAGCGGTGCGATGCGTTCGCCATGGCGGGCGATTGCAGGATAACCGCCCTTCGACTCGAACGCGTAGCCGAAGCGCGGCATGAAGGTCGCGCGCGTTCTCTCGTCCATCCACACGGGAATCGTGCGGCGCTGCGCCATGAAGTAGGCGCGAATGTCGTCGAAGCCATTGGTCTGGTCGGCGTGATCGTGACTGAGAATCACCGCATCGATATGCGCCGGGCGCGCCGCTGCAAGCTGTAGCCGCAGGTCCGGTGAAGTGTCGATCAGGACAGTCGTCGCCTCTTTCGCCGCGCTGGCCGCGCCGCTCCATTGTTGCAGCAATAGCGAACAGCGCGAGCGCTGGTTCTTTGGCTCATTAGGATCGCACGCGCCCCAATCGCCGGTCGCGCGCGGCACGCCCCCGGACGAGCCGCAGCCAAGCATAGTGACGCGCAGGGCGCCCATCAGTCGCGGCTCGAGATGGTTGGGAACAGGCGGAAGAGATTGGCCGCGAGCAGGGCGGCGCCCTCCTCCTCGCTCAGGCCGCGCAGTGCACAGAACGCCCTCTGCACATCCACGACATGCATCGGCTCGCAGCGTTGTCCACGGTGCGGGACGGGCGCCAGGTAAGGGCAATCCGTTTCAACAATGACCCGGTCGAGTGGTATCTCCCGCGCTATGGCGCGCACGTTCTCGGCGTTCTTGAACGTTACGATCCCGGAGAATGAAAAGTAGGCCCCCAATCTCAACGCCCGGCGCGCCAGATCGGCGCCGCTCGTGTAACAGTGCATCAGGATGCGAAGAGGGCCCTTCCCTGCCTCCTCTTCCAATAAACCGGCCATGGGCTCATCCGCTTCGCGAGTGTGGATGATCAAGGTCTTGTCAAGCGCGCGCGCAGCCGCTGCATGCGCCCGAAAGACTTGCACCTGATCCTCGATCGGACTGAACTGGTAGTGCTGGTCGAGTCCAGTCTCCCCGACTCCAACCACCTTCTGGCGCCGCCCAAGTTCGATCAACCGCTCAGCCGTCAGGGCGAGGTGATCCTTCGCATAGTGCGGATGCGCGCCGACGCTGGCGTAGATCTCGCGATGTGCTTCGGCGATGGCCATCACTTGCTCGAAATTATCGATCCTGTCGCAGATTGTAATCATTCGCTCGACGCCAGCGTCGCGGGCGCGCGCGATGACAGCTTCGCGGTCAGCGTCGAAGTCGCGATGATGCAGGTTCACGTGGCTGTCGATGAACATCAGCGCTTCGCAGCCGCTGCACGATCGAGGATACTGACAGCACGCGCCAGAGCGTGACGCGGATCCATATCGAGGTCTTCCGCCTCGATGCGCAATTGTTCCAGCGCCGACCAGGCGTCGGCCCAGCCTTCGCTAAGATTGTCGGCGCCGGCGCCGCGTGTCCATTCGGCTGCAAGATCAAGCACCGCGGCGAGCCTTTCGAACGGTTCGCCGCTCAGGCGCTCGTACATGCTCATCAATACATGGCGCGCCTCGCCCCGCTGCAGCTGACGCAGGACGTCGTCCAGGTCCGCGCCAGTTGCGTCGACGCCCTGACCGTGCAGCGCTATCGCCCTGCCCGGCCTGCCCTTGGACAGCTTCAACAGCGCCTCGTCGGATTTGCCGCCGAGCGCCGCGCGCATCTGATCGTCGCTGAGCGGCTTCAATGCCAGCCGCCGGCAGCGTGAGCGGATGGTGGCGAGCGCAGCGCCTGGCGCATGGCACACGAGCAGCAACACCGACCGCGGCGGCGGCTCCTCCAACGTCTTTAGAATGGCGTTGGCGGCATTGCGGCTGAGATCGTCGACCGCATCCATGACCGCCACGCGCATGCCGCCTTGGCTAGGCGCAAGTGAGAAGAAGTGTCCAAGCTCGCGCGCATCATCGACCGCGATTTCGCGCCGAGGCCGTCCGCGGTCGTTGTAGCCGCGACGCAGCACGAATAGATCCGGATGCGCCTGCGCGGCGATCCTGCGCGTGACCTCGTCCTCGGGATCGACATCGAGCGGACGCTTGCCCTTTCGGCGCGCGCCGAGCGCCACGCGCGCGAATCGATAGGCGAGCGTGGCTTTGCCAAGGCCCTTCGGACCGGAGAGCAGCCAGGCATGATGCATGCGCCCGCCGAGCGCCCCGGCCAGCATCGCTTCCTGCGCCTCATGGCCAATGAACGAATAGGTCAGCCGCGGATGCGGCGCGCCCGGCTCCTGGTCGGTCTCGATGATCTCCTTGTCGGCCACTACAATCGCGCCTCGATGGCTGCGAGCGCCGCGGTCAGAACCTGCTGCTTCGATTGCGACGCGTCAATCAACACGCACCGCTTCGGTTCGCGCGCAGCGATGTCCCGGAACTCAGCACGCACACGAGCATGAAAGCTTGCATCTTTGCGCTCGAAGCGGTCTTCGCCGCGATGCTGACCGCGCGAGCGGGCCAGCCCGAGTGCCGGATCGATGTCGAGAACCAGCGTCAAGTCCGGCGCCGGCGCTTCGATCAGCGCATTCA
>JAFEDV010000528.1 GCA_018241475.1 Pseudomonadota bacterium
ATGAGATCGCCGAAACTCGCCGCGCCGCCGCGCGCAGATACGATGGCGTTGATAGCGACGAGGGCGCCGAGCGACGCCGCCAGAATGCTCATAGGGCCACTGGTGAGCGCCGCCGCGTTGGCGATCAGCCCGAACGCGGCCACCGGCACCGTGCGGAAGATCATGGTGCGCGTCATCACATGCAAGGTCGCACACACGAGCGCCGCACCGGCGCAGAAGATGAGTCCCATGAGCGGACCCGGACCCGGCGCGAAGGCAAGGGCGGCGTACGGTATGGTGTAGAGCGTCGTGATGATCGCGAGGGCGGTGATCTCGCGCTTCACCAGCGCGCGCAGTCTGGGCTCATCGTAGTCGTCCAGTTCAGGAACGATGCGGTCGAAGAAGAGATGCGCACGGCGGTCGACGATGGCCGCAGCCAACGTGAAGAGCGCGCAGAGCGCCCACCACCAGCCGGGGACGGCGAGCGCCACGACCACCGGAACGAAGGCGACGGAGAGATAGCGGGTCGTGCCATGGCGGGCCCAGGCCATCTCGGCGAAACGCCGTATGGTCAGCACCCAAATGCGCCGTGACTGCTCGGTCGCGTCCATCAATTCCATTCGTCGCCTCCCCCCGCAGGAGCGCAGCGCGACGTATTTATCCCCATACCGTAAACAGGAACCGAACGGGGCGACGGTCCGAGCCCCCTCGGGGGTCGCATTTCCCGGCGAACTCCTTAGGTTCGCCGGGTGACAGATTCACCCGGCCCCAGCCTCTTTGGCGACGACGCCTCCGGCGGCGGCTACGTCGTACTGGCGCGGAAATATCGCCCCAAGACCTTCGCCGACCTGATCGGCCAGGAGGCGATGGTGCGCACCATCGCCAATTCGTTTGCGCTGAACCGGGTGCCGCACGCCTACATGCTGACCGGCGTGCGCGGCGTGGGCAAAACCACTACGGCGCGGCTGCTGGCGCGAGCGTTGAATTACAAGCGCGCCGGCGTCGATCATCCCAGCGTCGATCTCGAAATCCCTGGCGAGCATTGCCAGTCAATCATGGAGAGCCGCCATCCCGACGTGTTCGAGATGGACGCGGCCTCCCGAACCGGCATCAACGACATCCGCGAGATTCTGGACTCTGTGCGCTACGCGCCGGTGATGGCGCGCTATAAGGTCTACATCATCGACGAAGTGCACATGCTCTCGACGCAGGCCTTCAACGGCTTGCTGAAGACGCTGGAAGAACCGCCGCCGCACGTGAAGTTTATCTTCGCGACCACGGAAATCCGCAAGGTGCCGGTGACGGTGCTCTCGCGTTGCCAGCGCTTCGATTTGAAACGTATCGATACGGAACGCCTGGTCTCGCACCTTGAGACGATCTGCGAAAAGGAAGGCGTGAAGGTCGACGCCGATGGGCTCGCCATGATCGCGCGGGCAGCGGAGGGCTCGGCGCGCGATGGTTTGTCGCTTCTGGATCAGGCTTTGGTGCAGAAGCCGGGCGCCACGGTGACCGCGGCGGACGTCCGGGACATGCTGGGCCTCGCCGACCGCGGGCGGGTGCTGACGCTGTTCGAAGCGATTGCGGCCGGCGACAGCAGGACGGCGATCCACGAGGCGCGCAGCCAGTATGACAGCGGCGCCGATCCGGCCTTGATTTTGCGCGACCTGTTGGAGGTCGGGCACGAGGCGGCGCGAGCGCAAGCATTGGGCGCGGATGCACGGATCATCGGCGGGGCCGACTGGGTCGCGCGCGTGCGCGGACTATCGGAGACGCTCACGCCGGCGCAACTCTCGCGGCTGTGGCAGATGCTGTTGAAGGCGCTTGAAGAAGCAGGACGCGCGCCCGACCCGATCGCGGCGGTGGAGATGGCGCTGGTGCGGTTGTGCGCCGCACAAAAACTGCCGCCGCCAGAGGATGCGGCGCGGATGTTGCGCGAGGGTGGTGGAGCGCCGGCTTCCAGCCGGCAGCAAAAAGAAAGCCGGCAAGATGCCGGCGGTCCAAGTGCGTCGGCAACACCGCCGGCGGGGACGCCGGCGGTCCAAGGATCCCAGTCTCTTCCGGACACGCCGTTCAAGACATTCGAAGATGTCACCGCCGCTGTCGCCGAAGAGCGCGACATTGAACTTGAGCTGACGTTGGAGCGGCTCAAGGTCGTCCGCTTTTCGCCGCACGGCGAGATCGTGTTCGTGGCCAACGAGAGCCAGCCGCGTGATTTGGTGCGGCAGCTGAAGGCGTTCCTGGAAGAGCGCACGCCGTTCGAATGGAGCATCCGCGCGTCGAACGAGGCTGCGGCGCCGGTCGAGAGCATAGCCGAGCGTCGCCGCCGCGAAGACGAGCGCAAGCTGGAAGAGCTGAAACGCCAACCGTTCGTTGCCGAAGCGTTGAAGGCGTTTCCGGGCGCGGAGATCGTCGCCGTGCGCGATCCGCCAGAGAACAAGGCGGGCGACGTTGTGGCGATGCCGCAACAGAAACCCTCCGCCGCGGCGCCACGCAAAAAGGAAGCGGAGCAATGAAGGATATCTCGCAGATCATGCGGCAAGCGCAGGCCATGCAGGCCAAGATCAACGAGGCCCAGAAGAAGCTTGAGGCGATGGAAGTTGAGGGCGCGTCCGGCGGCGGCGCCGTGAAGGTGAAGCTCTCGGGCAAAAACGCGATGCTGGCGATCAGCATCGACCCGGCTTTGATGGTCGCCGACGATCGCGAGATGCTGGAAGACCTGATCAAGGTCGCCCACGACGACGCGCGCAAGAAACTGGAAGAAGCCCAGAACGAAGAGATGAAGGGCATCGGCAGCGGCATGGGCCTGCTGCCGGGCTTCAAGATGCCGTTCTGAGGGCTTCTTCTCTGGTTTGCCTTTGATCCGGTGCTAGGTGACAGCTAGAATGCTTGGTGCAGGGACGTTTCAGACGTGGGCTTGAGCCCTCCACGCGGATGATGGAGCGACACATGACCGCGAAAGTTCTGCTGGCGGGGTTGGCGTTGAGCGTCACGCTTGTGGCGACAAGCACTTTGGCGGGTCCGCCGCCGGGGGCGCAAACATACGTTCCACCGTCTCAAAGCACGCAGCAGACCAATCAAGCGTCTCAGGCGAACACAAACCCATCGCAAGGCCAAGATGGCGTCGCCACGCCGAATCTAACGACCGGAGGAAAGACGCCCTCCGCCCCCGCCGATCCACAGCGGCGGCTCTCCACGCAACAGCGGCGCGCCATGGTGGCCTGCCTCAACAACTGTCTCGCTGCAGGTATGACCGGGGCGTTCTGCTCGCACTCATGCATTCCAGATTGAGACATTTCCGAGCACCCAGCGCGGTCTTGCCTCTGCGTATGAACTGCAATGTGCCCACTAACGCAGCGGGCACGTTGATCTACAGCGTGATTACGCGAGGGTTACGCATGAGCAAAATCGATATCGCCTCGGCGCCGCAGCGAACGGGATCGGACTATCCAAAGCCCTATGACCTCCCCTGCGCCAAGCGGCATCGCACGCAGCTCGGCGATGCCGCGGGGCTGACGGATTTTGGCGCCAATCTGTTACGGCTGCCGCCCGGGACGTGGTCAAGCCAGCGGCATTGGCATGATCGCGAGGACGAGTTCATCTATGTCGTTGCCGGCGAAGTGGCGCTTGTCACTGACGAGGGCGAGACGGTTCTGAAGGCCGGCGATTGCGCCGGCTTTGCGAAGAATGTGGCGAACGGCCATCACCTCATCAACAAGAGCAACGGCGATGCGCTGGTTCTCGAAGTAGGCACGCGCACGACCGATGACGTCACGATGTACGCCGACATTGACATGAAATACGATCCCGAGTGCGGCGGCTAGGTCCGCAAGAAAGGCGGACCGCTTAGCGGCTAAGTGGTCCATCCAGCCTTTCCCTCCTCCCATTGCGCGATTAGCCTATTGTAATGAGCTGGGAAAAGGACATCGAAGAATTGCGCGCGCGCGAAGCGCTTGCCGACGCCATGGGCGGCGAGGAGCGCGTGGCGCGGCAGAAGGCGAGCGGCAAGCTCACGGTGCGCGAGCGGGTGGCGGCGCTGGTCGACGCAGGCAGCTTCCATGAGGTCGGTAAGATTGCCGGCAAGGGCGAATACGGCGCTGATAATCAGCTTGCCGCGTTTCGCGCTTCGCCGTTCGTGGTCGGGCGCGGGACAATCGATGGGCGCCCCGTAGCGGTGCAAGCCGACGATTTCTCGGTGCGCGGCGGCGCCGGCGACGCAGCAATCTGGCAGAAGCTGGTGTTCGCCGAGCAGATGGCCAACGAATATCGCATGCCGCTGATCCGGCTGGTCGACGGCACCGGCGGCGGCGGTTCGGTGAAAATGCTGGAGAAGGATCCGCGCACCTACATTCCGCAAACGCCGGGTTGGGAATGGGTGGTTGCGAACATGGGCGTCGTGCCGGTGGTGTCGCTGGCGCTGGGCCCGTGCGCGGGCTTGGGCGCGGGACGCGTGGCGGCGAGCCATTACAGCGTGATGGTGCAGGGCTTGAGCCAGGTGTTCGTCGCCGGGCCGCCGGTGGCGAAGGCGATTGGCGAAGATGTCGACAAGGAAGCTCTCGGCGGCGCCGACATCAACGGCAAGAACGGCGTGGTGGACGACATCGTCGCCAACGAAACGGAAGCATTCGCGGCGGCGCGTAAGTTTCTGTCGTATCTCCCCGCTTCGGTGCATGAGATCGCGCCGCGCGTGGAAAATGGCGATCGCGCCAATCGGCGCGAGGATTTCTTGATCAAGATCGTGCCGCGCGACCGGCGCGTGCCCTACAAGATGCGGCGCATTGTCGAAGGCTGCGTCGATGCGGGCACTTTCTTCGAGACTGGCCGGCAATGGGGACGCGGGCTGAT
>JAFEDV010000529.1 GCA_018241475.1 Pseudomonadota bacterium
GCGTCGCCAAGCATGTCTTGGCCCAACCCCTGGCCCTTTTCGGATTTGTCTACGCCAAGACGCGCCAAGATGATAACCGGCACAGGATCCGGCGCATTGCGTGTCAGCTGGCCGCCTTCCTGCACGCGCTTAATCGCTCCGGCGGCGAGCGAATAGTAAGCGACGACGCGCTTTGTGCCGCGACACACCACAAAGGTTCGCGCCGTGTCGCCTTGGTTTGCCTTCTTGGCTTGCTTGCGCAACCAGGAACTTATGAGATCGCTGCCGCAATCGAACTCTGAAACCGCGTGCCCTGCTTTCAAGGCGGCCGGACGCGATAGCCTTGCTGCGCTCTTTGCAGCCTGCCTCGCCATTATCTATCCCAAGCGGGCACGCGCGACAGAAGTGTCCGTAATTTCGCGTTGGGCGGCGGCGGATTGTCGAGGCTGTCTGTGAATGCGGCCCAATTGGCGCCGCTCAGAGCAAACAGCGCCTGGTTCAGCAGGACTTCCATGGCGCGTTCGCGCAGCGTGGTCAGCATGAAGTCCGTGCGGTTTTGACCAGCAGCGTTCGCCGCGCGATCAACGAGATCGCGCGTCTCGGCGTCGATGCGGAAACTCATGGGCGCCGCCTTTTTCGCCGACTTGACGATCACATGCTCAGCCTGCGCTCGCTTATCGTTCGTCTTTCGGCCTGCGGCTGCCATCGCGATGCTCCCTGGGCCTCGAAACTGGCCTGATGTGCTTTAGTTGCGTATTACGTTGTCAATACCATATTGTATCGACAATGTCAATACAATCCTAGGGCCTCGGAGTTGAAGCGCATGCTTTGGCCGCGCATCTTGTGGGCGCGTCGTCACGCGATGCGCCGCTGGAGAAGGCGCATTCCAGCCCAGCCAGCAATGCGCACCGCATCCAACGCTTTTTCACGCTAGGCCGCTGATTTCGTGCGACTCAGAATTTTCTCGTCCACCCCCTCCGCCGCTGAGCGATACTGACGTCATCCCCTGCATGGGAGGTCTCGTTGCTAGCCGGGCATGCCAGACGCAGGGGCCGCGATCGAGCGTGAAGCGCTCTTCGAGACGAACCGAAGAGCCAAGCCAGCGGGGTCAATAACCGCTGGGGTCCATGAGGCGAAGGCCGCCTCACTGCACGCCGCCGGCCGCGACGCCTCCTGGAGTGAAACACCTCCCGCGACGGCGCCGGTGAAGCAACGGTCGCACGGGGCGCGTGTTTGACGCGCGGGCGCTCATGGCGACATGGGCGCTCCAAAAGACCTACCTTGGCGCATCGCACGCGCCCCGCTCCCGCCTTGGGGAGCAAACGCAGTCCTTGCCCGAGCGGCATTCTCGTTTTTTGCGACGGGCGCCGCTAACGCTTGCGCATGTGCGATTCGCGCAGGGGAGATCAGCGCTTGACGATGACGCTCTTGCAGACGCTGGATGGGCGGGCGCGCGAAACCGGCGCGCTCCGGATGAAGACCGCGGGCGGAGTGCTCTCGCCGGCGGAAGTGGCGCGGCTCATCCGCAAGAGCACCGCCGCGCGCGTCGCCTTCACCGCGCTGATGGCGTTGCTGGCGGGCGCGGTGCTGCCGCTGGCGTGGACGGCGGCGTGGGCGTTGGTCATGTGCGCTTGGGAGGTTGTCTTCCGCCCCGCGCTGGAGGAGCGCCTGGCGCTCGGCCGCCAAACGCAGCGTGCTGCGACCGCGGCGCTGGCGGCGATCAATTTCGTTGGCGCCTGCGCCTACGTGGTGTTTCCGGTGCTGGCGTGGACGTCCGGCGCGCCGCTCGGCATGGTGTTCGCCACCGCCTGGATCTGCGGCTCCGCCAATCACGGCTTCGTCTATTTCTCCAGCCACCGCCTGCTCTTGGCGGCGGTGATCGCGCCGCTGGTCGCCTGCTCGCTCGCCGTCCCCTTCATCACCGGCGGCTTCACGTTATTGAGCGCCAGCGCCGCCGTCGTGCTCATCGCAATGGTCGCCGCAGCCGGGCTGTTCGGGCGCGACCGCGAAGTGCTCTTGAGCCTCATCTCCAAGCATGCCGCGGCGCGCGCTCAGGCCGAGCAGGCCAACACCGCGAAATCGCAATTCCTGGCCACCATGAGCCACGAGCTGCGCACGCCCCTCAACGCCATCATCGGATATGCCGAACTGATCGAGGAGGATGGCGAGGCCGCCGCCGCGCAGGACGCCGGCAAGATCCGCGCCTCGGCGCGTCAGTTGCTCGGCGTCATCAACACCATTCTCGATGTCTCCAAGCTCGAATCCGGCGCGGTGACGCTGGAGCATGAGCCGTTCCAGATTTCCGAGGTGCTCGAGCAGGTGCGCGAAGCCGCCCTGCCGCTCGCCGCCGAACGCGGCAACAGCCTCGAAGTGGCCGAAGACGGTCCGCTCGGCAGCGCCAACGCCGACCAGACTCGCCTCTTTCAGTGCATCATGCAGCTGGTGTCGAACGCCGCGAAGTTCACCGAGGCCGGGCGCATCCGCGTCGTCGCCAAGCGCAGCCAACAAGCCGCTCGCGCTGTCATCGTCTTCACGATCAGCGACACCGGCATCGGCATCGCCCCCGAGCAGCACGAGCGGATTTTCGAGCCGTTCGCGCAGGCCGACTCCGAAACCTCGCGCCGTTTTGAGGGCGCCGGGCTGGGGCTCGCCTTCGTGCGCCGCGTCGCACGCCTGATGGGCGGCGACGTGGAGTGCGCCAGCGCGCCGGGCGAAGGCGCCACCTTCACCTTGTGGATCGCCGCGGCGTGAACCCTACTCGATCTGCCAGTCGATCTCGCCGCGCACCTCGGCCGGCACGCCTTCGCAGAGCGCCTTGTGCACCTCGGCCTGCGTCACCCGCCGCGGCATGCGGAACACGTAATTTATCCGGCCCTTGCCGTGCGACTTGCTCTCGCCGATGAGCGTGCATTTGAGTTCGCCGAGCATGCGCCGGTATTCGCGCGAAGCGTCGGCGACGCGGCCCTTGGGGATTTCGCTCACTTCCAGCGAGCACACCGGATGGCCGTCGAAGATGTAGATGAGCGCCCAGGCGAACAAAGTCGCCAGCACCGCGAACTGCGGCAGGTTCAAACCGGAGATGAGACCAACCAGCGTCACAATAATGAGCCGACTGGTGTCGCGCGTGGAGCCGGTCGTACTTCGAAAGCGCAGCAGTCCGCCCAGGCCGAAGATCACGAAGCCGATCACCATGCCGTACTTCAAGACGATGACGCCGATCACCGCCCCGATCAGGGCGTACATGATGTGCACCTTCGGAAGCTCGGCCTCTTCGCGCGTATCGATGGTGCGCCGTGTGGTCGGATGGAAGGCGATGACCATGCCGAGCGCTACCGCCAGCGTCAGCGCGCCCAGCGATTCCAGCATGTACGGGCCGTCGAGGAAGCCGCCCCAGCCGGTCGCGGTCAGCGCTTGCATGTCGGCGGATCCGGTCATCGGCATGATCTACACATCCCGGTTCCCGCGTTACTCCGCGTTCGCGCGCCGGATCAAGCGGCGCCGCGAAAAAGACTGCCGCGAACCCTTCTTTTCGCCATGCGTTCAAGGCACATGGCCCGCATGAACCGAGGTTTCCTGATCGCCGCGCTGGCCGTGCTCGCCGCCACGCCAGTCTCCGCGCAGCAATTGCGCCCGCGCCTGCCGCTCACCCCGGCCCCGGCCGCGGCGCCGGCCACCCAGGTGCTCTACCGCGACGCCCGCGCCCAGGCGCTGGCGCAGGCCAACCGGACCCTCAACGCGGTGACGCGCCTGCAAGGGCGGTTCGTGCAGAATTCTCCGGACGGCAGCCGCGCGACGGGCGTGTTCTACCTGCAGCGGCCCGGCAAGTTGCGCTTCGAGTACAATCCGCCGGCGACGCTGCTCATCGTCTCCGACGGCGCGACGGTCTCCACGCACGACAGCGCGCTGCGCACCACCGACCGCACGCCGCTGCGCAACACGCCGCTCAATCTGGTCTTGCGCGGCCACGTCGATCTGGAGCGCGACGCCAACGTCACCCGCGTGGCGCGGCAAGGCGACTGGTTGTTCGTCAAGGTCCGCGATCGCAACGGCCTCGCCGACGGGGAACTGACGCTCTGGTTCTTCGGCCCCGGCGCAGACCTGCGCGCATGGGACGTGGTGGATGCGACCGGAGCGCGCACGCGCATCACCCTCAACGGACTGAGTACGCCTGCGAGCTTCGACCCGGCGCTTTTCCGTGCAGATTCATTGCCCGCGAGCAGCGGCGCCGCCCGTTAGAGGCGCTTCGCCGCACCCCCAAAACTTACGGAAGAGCAAGTCCGTTTCGGCGCCCAAACCTTGATTTTTTGGTCCCTGTGGCGTATCTACAACGCAGCGGTCGCCGCTATCCCCCTGGATTTGCGTCGTCCCCCCGCTGACCGATCCAGTGTGGCGACCGTCGCCGGACTTCCCCTGCCGGCGAGCTGCGCCCCCCTCAAGGCGCAAAATGAGAGGCCCGGTCGCGGAACGCGGCCGGGTCTCTTTCATTTGCGGGCCGAGATGCCGATGGGATTACCGTCCGGATCCTTGCCGCCGCACATATCGAAATGCGCGGTCGAGACCACCTTCCCCAGCTTGGCGCCGCGCCCGATGAGTGCGGCCCGGGTCGCCGTCACATCGGCGGCATAGAAATTGAGTTTCGGCGGCCGCTTGCCCACTTCACTCGACCCGGCGTGCAGGGCGATACGGCAAGGCCCTGCGTCAAAGTCGACCCAGCCCGCTTCCGTGCCGATGACTTTCAGCCCAAGCACATCGCGGTAGAAGGCGGTCATTCGCTCCATGTTGGGCGTGAAAAGCACGATGCGGCGCAGTTCGAGTTTCATGTTCGGCTCCAATCCCGAACACGCCGTGCAGGTCGGATTTTTTATGTCAAGCGGCAGCGCTTCCTAGGATCGACATGCTCACCATCGCCACCTGGAACATCAATTCCGTGCGACTGCGGATCGACATGGTCCGCCGCTTTCTGGCGGAGGCGAAGCCGGACGTGCTGTGCCTGCAAGAAATCAAATGCCGCAACGGTGAGTTTCCAGAGAAAGCGTTCCGCCAAGCCGGCTACAAGCACATGCACGTGGTCGGCCAAAAGGGCTGGCACGGTGTGGCGATCGTGTCGCGGGTCAAACTTGAGCCGATCGAGGCGCCGGCGATTTGTCCCAAGAAGGAAGCGCGCATCGCGGCCGTGAAGGTCGACGGCGTCGAGGTGCACAATCTTTATGTGCCGGCGGGCGCGGACGTGCCTGAGCTCACCAACCCCAAGTTCGCACACAAGCTCAAAGTGCTCGACCGCATGAAGGCGCTCTACAAGAAGCGTAAAGGCGGCGCGCCGACGGTGCTTGTCGGCGATCTCAACGTCGCGCCCGGCGAGCACGATGTCTGGAGCCACAAGCAGCTCCTGAAGGTCGTGTCGCACACGCCGGGCGAAACCGATCGTTTGAACGCGGTGCGCGACCTGGGCGGTTTCGTCGATCTTGCGCGCCAGCACAGACCCGAGCCGGAAAAGCTCTTCACCTGGTGGAGCTATCGCAGCCCCGACTGGACCAAGAACAATCGAGGCCGACGTCTCGATCATATCTGGGCCAGCGCCGACCTCGCGCCGCTATCACAGTTGGATTCTCTTCAGATCCACGTTTCCTGCCGCTCTTGGAAGCGCCCAAGCGATCACGTGCCGATCGTCGCCGGCTTCAAGCTCTAGTCATTCGTCGCGCGGCGCGTTGCGCGCGGGATCGCACGTTTCGTAGTATCGGCTCCGAGGCTCATCGTGAATGGGGACAGTCATGCATACGACACGTCGCGCCGTGCTCGGCGCAACCGCCGCCAGCCTGGCTCTGCTCGCCGGTTGCGCGTCAAGCGTCACAGCGCCGGCGACGGCGACGCCGCCTCCGCCACCCGACCCGAGCGCTCAGCTCAACGCCGCACTCGACCGCGTGGCGCTGCAGATCCTTCATGAGCAGCCCGAGCGCTGCACCGCTCTCGGTCTGACCGAGGCGCGCGCAGGCGGGCGCTTCATCGACCGGCTGAACGACGCCTCCAAGGAGGCGGCGCGACGTTATCGGGGCATCCTGGAAAACTCGCTGGCGGAATTGCACGCCATCGATCGCAATGCCTTGCCGTCAGCGGACAAGGTGACGCTCGACGTCGTCACGACGTCGTTCTCGAATTCCATCGCCAGCTCGCAGTTTGAAATTGGCGGCGGCGCCGGCGCGCCTTATGTCGTCAGCCAGCTCACAGGCGCCTATCGCTCGACCCCCGACTTCCTCGACGCACAACACCCACTGCGTAATCGCGATGAAGTCGACGCCTATTTCTCGCGCGTCAGCGCCTTTGCGCGGCAGATGGATCAAGAGACCGCGATCATCAGCGAGGATGCATCCGCGGGAATCGTTCCGCCGGACTTCGTCATCGACAAGACCCTCGTCCAGATGCGCGTCGTCACCGACGCCGCGCCGCGGCAGAACGTGCTGGTCCAGACCTTGGTGCGCCGCCTCCCGCAAACCGAGGGCCTGAGCGATGACGAGCGCACGGCCTACGCCAACCGCGCCGAAGCGATGGTGCGCGGCGAAATATTGCCGGCCTATGGCCGCCAGGTGGACGCGCTGCGCGCCATCCGCCCCCGCGCAACCCACGAAGCGGGCATCGGCCATTTGCCGCACGGACCGGAGATGTACGCCGCCGCGCTGCGCTCACGAACCACGACCGACATGACGCCGGACGACATCCACAATAGCGGCGTTCAGCTCATCGCCCAGCTGCAAGCGGAGATGGACACCATCTTGCGCGCGCAGGGGATGCGCCGCGGCAGCGTCTCGCAGCGCATGAGCCGGCTGGCGCTGCGCCGCGACCAGCTTTATCCGAATACGGACGCCGGCCGCGCACAAATTCTCGCCGATCTCAACCAGCGTACGCGCGACATGGTCGCGTTGATGCCGCGCATGTTCAACGTGCTGGCGCGAGCGCAACTCGAAATTCGGCGCGTGCCTGCCTACACGCAAGCCGGCGCCCCGGGAGGCTACTATCAGCGCGGCGCCCTCGATGGCTCGCGCCCGGGGGCTTATTACATCAACTTGCGCGATACCGCGGAATGGCCGCGCTTCAAACTGCCGACACTCAATTACCACGAGGGCGTCCCTGGCCATCACTGGCAGATCTCCATCCAGCAGGAGACAGGCGCGCTGCCGTTCGTGCGCAGCGCTTTGCTCTTCTTCAGCGCCTTCAGCGAAGGTTGGGGCCTCTATGCCGAACAGCTGGCCGACGAGCTCGGCGTTTACGAACACGATCCGCTCGGCCGGCTCGGCTATCTGCAGTCTGCGACATTCCGCGCATCGCGACTCGTCTGCGACACAGGGCTGCACGCCAAAGGCTGGTCGCGCGAGCAGGCCATTCGTTCGATGCGCGAAGCCACCGGCGACAAGGAATCATCCATCGCGACGGAAATTGAGCGGTATTGCGTCCAGCCGGGCCAGGCGTGCGCCTACATGATTGGCCGCCAGACGATCAATCGCCTGCGGCAAGAAGCGACCGCCAGCATGAGCGCGCGCTTTGATCTGAAGCGCTACCACGATCTGCTGATGGCGACGGGCGCGGTACCGCTCAACGTCTTGGAGCGGGTCGTCCGCGACTGGGCGGCCCAGTCCGCTTGATGCCTTAACGCCGGGGGGAGCAGCGCCTATGTGCATTCCTCGCCTGCACGCGCGCTTGCTATCCCTAGGCGGGCGGCGGGCCTATGCTAATTGCTAGAAAGCGGCTGAACCGGGCTTTCGGGTCGCCTAGAAGAAATGGACGCGCCCGCTGAGAGCGGGCCCGGAGGATTCGATTTGAATAAGATCGCTGGGCTGACGCCGGCCCCGACCAAGCATTCCCGCCTCATCGCCTGGGTCGAGAGCGTCGCCGCCCTCACCAAGCCGGATCGCGGTCCTGGGTGCGCCCGCAGCCAGGAGGAATGGGAACGCCTGACAAGCGAACTCGTCGCCGCCGGAACTTTGCAGCGGCTCAATCCCGACAAGCGTCCGAACAGCTTCTACGCCGCCTCCGATCCGAAGGATGTGGCCCGCGTCGAAAGCCGCACCTTCATTTGCTCGGAGAGCAAGGACGACGCCGGTCCGACCAACAACTGGTTTGATCCCGCCGAGATGCGCAAAAAGCTTGATCAGCTGTTCGACGGCTGCATGCGCGGGCGCACCATGTACGTCGTTCCTTTTTCGATGGGCCCAATCGGCTCGCCGATCAGCGCGCTCGGCGTCGAGATCACCGATTCCGGGTACGTCGCCGCCTCGATGCGGATCATGACGCGCATGGGCAAGGCGGCGCTGGAGGCCATGGGCGAAGACGGCTTCTTCGTGCCGGCCGTCCATTCGGTGGGCGCGCCTCTCGCCGCCGGACAAAAAGATGTTGCGTGGCCGTGCAACGCCGAGAAGTGGATCGTCCACTTCCCGGAAGCGCGGGAAATCTGGAGCTACGGTTCCGGCTACGGCGGCAACGCGCTGCTCGGCAAGAAGTGCTACGCGCTGCGCATCGCTTCGGTGATGGCGCGCGATGAAGGCTGGCTCGCCGAGCACATGCTGATCCTGAAGCTCACCTCGCCGCAGAACGAGGTGAAATACATGGCGGCCGCCTTTCCGTCCGCGTGCGGCAAGACCAACCTCGCCATGCTGATGCCGACGATACCGGGCTGGAAGGCCGAAACGATCGGGGACGACATCTGCTGGATGCGCTTCGGCGACGATGGCCGGCTCTACGCGATCAATCCGGAAGCGGGGTTCTTCGGCGTCGCGCCAGGCACCAGCACCGATACCAACCGCAACGCGATGGAGACCCTCCACGCCAATACAATCTTCACCAATGTCGCGCTGACCGATGACGGCGATGTCTGGTGGGAAGGCATGACCAAGACGCCGGCCGCCGCTCTCACCGATTGGAAGGGTCGCAGGTGGACGCGCGAATTGGGCGAATCGGCCGCGCATCCGAATGCGCGTTTTGCGGTGCCCGCCGGGCAATGCCCGATGATCGCGCCGGAATGGGAGGACCCCAGCGGCGTGCCGATCGATGCGATCCTGTTCGGTGGCCGCCGCGCCAGCGCCGTGGCGGTCGTCACCGAAGCGTTCGACTGGGCGCACGGCGTGTTCCTCGCCTCGAACGTCGCTTCGGAAGGCACGGCGGCGGCCGAAAACAAGGTCGGCGAGCTACGCCGCGATCCGTTCGCGATGCTGCCCTTCTGCGGCTATCACATGGGTGATTATTTCGCGCATTGGCTGGCGATCGGCGAACGCCAGGGGGCGAAGCTTCCGCGCATCTATTTCGTCAACTGGTTTCGCAAGGACCGGAACGGCAAGTTCATCTGGCCCGGCTTCGGCGACAACGCCCGTGTGCTGAAGTGGATTGCCGAACGCATCGATGGCAAGGTCGACGCGCGCGAGACGCCAATCGGGCGCGTGCCGGTCAAGGCCGCGCTCGACCTCTCCGGGCTGGCGATCGGCGACGAAGCGCTCGAGACCCTGCTTGGCGTTGACCTCGGCGCCTGGGAGGAGGAAGCGGCGCTGATCCCCGCCCACTACGAGAAGTTCGGCCGCCGACTGCCGCAACGCTTGTGGGACGAGTATGCGGCGCTGCTCGCTCGTCTCGGTGCGGCGCAAGGCGGCGTCCAGAAAGCCGCCGCGGCGCGCGGCCCGCAGGGCGCGCGCACCAGCGCGAAGCCGGCGCCGACAAACTAGCTAGACCTGCAGCCGGTAGCCGCCGGTTTCGGTGATCAGCAGTTTCGGGGCCTGCACGTCCGGCTCGATCTTCTGGCGAAGCCGGTAGATATGCGTTTCCAGCGTATGCGTGGTGACGTTGGAATTGTAGCCCCAAACTTCGCGGAGCAATTCCTCGCGTCCGACCGGCTTTTCGCCAGAGCGATAGAGGTAGCGCAGGATCGCCGCCTCCTTGTCGGTCAGCCGCAGCTTTCTCTGGCTAGGATCGACGAGCAGCCGCATCGCCGGGCGGAACTCATACGGTCCGATGCGATAAGTGGCGTCTTCGCTGGCTTCATGGCTGCGCAGATGCGCGCGAATGCGCGCAAGCAACACCGAGAACTTGAACGGCTTGAGCACGTAGTCATTGGCGCCCACGTCAAGGCCGCGCACTTGTTGTTCTTCTTCCTGGGCGGCGCCCGTCAACATGATGATCGGCGCCCGCACGCCCTGCCGGCGAAGCTGCTTGCAGGCCTCAAACCCGTCCATGTCCGGTAGGCTGACGTCGAGGACGATGGCGCCGGGCTTCAAGCGTGCGGCGGCTACGAACCCTTCGGCGGCGGAAGCGGCGCTCTCGGCCGTGAACCCCTCCTCCTGCGCAAATTGCTCGACCAGCGCCTCGCGGAGGTCGGCGTCGTCGTCGATGATCAGAATGTCGAGCGAACGTGTCATCCGGTTCCAAGCCTAACTTAATTTATCATCGCGTCCCTTCACGTCTTTGCAACCGCCTTGCGGGACTAGCGGCGGGCCCCGAACAAAGCGGAGCCGACGCGGACCATGGTCGCCCCGAAACGGATGGCGGTTTCGAAGTCCGCACTCATTCCCATACTGAGTTGGGCAAGGCCGTTGCGGGCGGCAATCTTCGCCAAGAGCGCGAAATGCAGCGCGGGCTGCTCGTTGGCCGGCGGGATACACATAAGGCCACTGACGCTGAGGCCGTAAGTCTCGCGGCACGCCTTGATGAGCGCGTCGGCCTCGCCGGGGATGACGCCGCCCTTTTGCGGCTCCTCGCCGGTGTTCACTTGCACCAGAAGTTGGGGGTGTTTGCACTGCCGCTGAAACTCGTCGGCAAGCGCCTGCGCGAGCTTGGGGCGGTCGAGGGTGTCGATCGCATCGAACAGCGCAACCGCATCGGCCGCCTTGTTGCTTTGAAGCGGCCCGACCAGACGAAGCTGCAAATCCGGATGCTGGCGCCGGCGCTCGGCCCAGCGCGCTTGCGCCTCCTGGACTCTATTTTCGCCAAATACGCGCTGCCCCGCTGTAAGCAGCGCCTCGACGCGATCTTGCGGCTGCCGTTTGGAAACGGCGACAAGCGTCACCTCGCCTGGCGCGCGCCCGGCCGCTTGAGCGGCGGCCGCGATCCGCGCCAGTATGTCAGCGCGTGCAGAGACCGGACTATCCATGAGCATTCAGGCTCTAGCCGCGCTGGCGCGCCGGCTCAACCAAGAGGCTGGCGCGCCGGATGTGCCAAGCCTCTTCTTCTTGACTGACCCCGAGCGCACGCCGGACCCGATTGCGGCGGCGCGCCGGCTGCCGGCCGAAACCGCGGTGATCTACAGGCATTTCGGGGCAAGCAATCGCGTGCGCATGGCGCGCGACCTGGCGCGGATTTGCAGAGCGCGCCGGCTTCGATTGCTGATTGCCGCCGACCCCCATCTTGCGGAGCGCGTTGGCGCCGCGGGCGTGCATTGGCCCGAACGCCGGCTCCCAGAGGCGCGCGCCGTCGGGCTCGCGCTCACGACAGCCTCGGCGCATTCGCGAGCAGCGGTGATGCGCGCGGCGCAGTGCGGTGTCGATGCGTGCCTTCTTGGTCCGGTTTTCGACACCCGCAGCGCGTCGGCCAATGCGCGCCTCGGCCTCTTCCGAGCGAGCCAAATTG
>JAFEDV010000052.1 GCA_018241475.1 Pseudomonadota bacterium
ATCCGCTTCAGCATTTCCTCGTGGCCGCGGAAGTAGGCGACCGTCAGGAACCCGGTCTCATCGCGCAGCCTGATGCGATAGGGCAGGTTCTTGTAGGCGGGCATGTGGGCATCGACCTCCGCCTCGATCGTGGCGATATCGCCTTCTTCGGTGTCCGCGATGGGTACGCGCTTACGTCGGTCGATGGCCGAATTGGGCGCCAGAAACACCAGGTCGCGCACCTGCGTTCCGCCGGCCACTTTGCCAATCAATTCCATCGTTTCGCTGCGCGCGCCTCTGGGCGCCCGGGCGGGCGCCAGGAATGCTGCGAGAGGGGACGAAATGTCGTTCATGAAGGTGGATCGACGGCGCTGACTCAGCCGCCCATATGGGTTATAGCGCGGCCCCTTTCGCTGTCCGGCTGCTTTTCTGAGGACCGATGCGCGACGAACCGGCGGAGCCCTTGGACCGCCGCCGCAAGAAACTGAAATTCCGCGCCTGGCGGCGGGGATTTCTGGAGATCGACTTGATTCTGGGCGGCTTCGCCGACCGGAACATCGACGTTTTGGATGAATCCGGCTTGGACGACTTCGAAGCGCTGCTCAACGCCGGCGACCAGGACGTCTACGAATGGGTCACTGAGACCGCGCCCGCGCCCGCAGAATACGACACGCCAACCCTTGCGCAGATTCGCGCGTTCCACCTTGAGATGACGCCCCCCGCACCATGAAAGACGAAAGCCTTGCCTCCGGCCTGGTAGACGCCCTGGCGACGACGAAGAAGGACCTCTTTGTCACCGGCGCGCCCGAAGGATTGGATGCTGCAGCGCTTGCCGCAGCGACGCGCAAGCGTGGCGACGTGACGTTATTCGTAGCGCGCGACGAAACGCGCGCACAGCAATTCGAGGCAGCGGCCAAGTTTTTCGCGCCCGAGTTGGAGACGCTGCGACTGCCGGCCTGGGATACGCTGCCCTACGACCGCATTTCGCCTGCGCAAGCGATCGCGGCGCAACGCTGCGCGGCCCTGACGGCGTTGGCCCGGCGCGACATCGGCGCGCGTACGCCGCTTCTGGTGATCACGACGGCGTCCGCAGTCGCACAGCGGGCGCCTCCGCGGGCCCGGCTGGCCATGGGGGCGTTCGCGGCGACTGCCGGCGGCGAAGCCTCGATGGCGCAGCTGGAGGCTTATCTCGTCACCAACGGCTATAGCCGCGCATCCACCGTCCGCACCGCGGGCGAGTTTGCGGTGCGCGGCGGCTTGATCGACGTGTTTCCGCCTGGCGGGCCGGAGCCGTTGCGGTTCGATTTCTTCGGCGACGAACTAGAGACCATTCGCGCATTCGATGCGGAGACGCAGATCTCCAATGCGACGCTGAAACAGGCGTTGCTGACGCCTGTGAGCGAAGTGCTGCTCGACGACGCCACGGTGATGCGCTTCCGTCGCAGCTTCACGCA
>JAFEDV010000530.1 GCA_018241475.1 Pseudomonadota bacterium
TCTCGGGGCGGCGCCGCGCTTTATCGACGCGCTGGCCGATCTGGTCGAGCAGGCGCTGCGGCAACCGGGTAAGATGCAATCCGAGTCTGGCGGGAGGATTTGCCCGGCTCAATTCCGGCGCTGTGCGCAACAGGGGACGTAATGCAGCCGCACCTGATCAGCTACGACTTGGCGCGCGGTCTGCACATCATTGCGGTGATGGCTTGGGTGGCGGGGCTGCTGATCCTGCCGCGCTATTATGCGCATATATCGGGGTCGCAGCGGGGCGGAGAGCTGGAGCAGACGCTGCTGGCGGCGTCCAAGAAGCTGACGGCCATCATCCTGACGCCATCCATCATCCTGGCTTGGGCATTAGGAATTTTCCTGTTCGCCACCTATCTGGTGAGCGACTGGGAACGCCCCTTGCCGGAGATCGCGGCGGCCGCGCCCCATTGGCTGCTGGTGAAACTTATCTTTGTCTTAGGCTTGAGCGGCTATCACGGCTTCCTACTTGCAGAGGGTCGCAGGCTCGCAGCGGGCGAGCGGCGGCATTCCGGCCGTTTCTGGCGCATCATGGGCGAGGTCCCCTTCCTGGTGGCCATCGTCGTCGTGCTTCTGGCGACCACCAAGCCGGACTTGTAGGCGCAGCAGCGCGCTTGGCGGCTTGACGCCGCCCAGCCGTTATGGTGTCCCTCCCCCCACGCGCTTCGGCGGCGCATCGCTTTCTCCCAACGCCGATTCCTTCCTTTCCGGCCGCGCCGTCTTCCCCGCTGAACGTGCGCGGCCTCCCGAGACAAACATGACTGAAGAACAAGCACTCGAAGGGCTCACCCAGCTGACGCTGCAGGAGCTCAAGCGCAAACCCCCAACCGAAATTCTCGCTCTCGCGGAATCGCTCGAGATCGAAGGCGCAAACCAATTGCGCACGCAGGACATGCTGTTCGCGATCCTGAAACAGGTAGCGGATCGCGGCGTCGAGATCGGCGGCAGCGGCGTCATCGAGATTTTGCCGGACGGCTTCGGCTTTCTCCGTTCGCCGCAGTCGAACTATCTGCCGGGCCCCGACGATATTTACGTGTCGCCGCAGCAGATTCGCAAATTTGGCCTGCGCACCGGCGACAGCGTCGAAGGCCAGATCAAGGCGCCGAAAGACGGCGAACGCTATTTCGCGCTCACTAAAGTGAACTCGATCAATTTCGAGGATCCCGAGCGGGTCCGCCACAAGGTCCATTTCGACAACTTGACGCCGCTCTATCCGACCGAGCGGCTGAAGATGGAAATCGACGATCCGACCATCAAAGATAAAACCGGCCGTGTCATCGATATCGTCGCGCCGATCGGCAAGGGTCAGCGTTCGCTGATCGTCGCCCAGCCGCGCACCGGCAAGACCGTCATCATGCAGAACATCGCCAAGGCGATTGAAGCCAACCACCCAGAAGTGTTCTTGATCGTCCTGCTGATCGACGAACGCCCCGAGGAAGTCACCGACATGCAGCGCAGCGTGAAGGGCGAGGTGATCTCGTCGACCTTCGACGAGCCGGCGACGCGCCACGTCGCGGTTGCGGAAATGGTGATCGAGAAGGCCAAGCGCCTCGCAGAACACGGCAAGGACGTCGTCATCCTGCTCGACTCCGTCACCCGCCTGGGCCGCGCCTACAACACGGTGGTGCCCTCTTCCGGCAAGGTGCTGACCGGCGGCGTCGACGCCAACGCCCTGCAGCGTCCGAAGCGCTTCTTCGGCGCGGCGCGCAATCTCGAAGAAGGCGGCTCGCTCACCATCATCGCCACGGCGCTCATCGACACCGGCTCGCGCATGGACGAAGTCATCTTCGAAGAGCTCAAGGGCCCGGGCAACAGCGCGCTCCAACTTGACCGCAAGGTCGCCGACCGCCGCATCTTCCCGGCGATCGATGTCTTGAAATCCGGCACCCGCAAAGACGAACTCATCACCCCGAAAGAGCATCTGCAGAAGATGTACGTGCTCCGCCGCATCCTGAGCCCGATGGGCACCCAGGACGCGATCGAGTTCCTGCTCGACAAGCTGAAGAGCTCGAAGAACAACGAAGATTTCTTCCAGTCGATGAACACCTAATCATTCACACCTCTCCGGAACTCGGCGCAGCCGAGGGCGTGGGGCCCATCAAAT
Organism: Pseudomonadota bacterium; assembly: GCA_018241475.1. Classification (GTDB taxonomy): domain Bacteria; phylum Pseudomonadota; class Alphaproteobacteria; order Caulobacterales; family Aquidulcibacteraceae; genus Vitreimonas. The sequence continues at coordinate 2,126 of JAFEDV010000530.1, forward strand.
CAATTTGTTGGGAGGCGCGGCCCGGCCCGCGCCCCTTCCATTTTTGGTCGGCGGAGCGGGGTTCGAACCCGCGACCTCGCGCTTATAAGGCGCGCGCTCTAACCGCTGAGCTACCCGCCACCGACGTGGCGCGGCAATTCATATGAGCGCGCGCGAGATCATTGCCGACGATATTCGTTTCAAACTCCCACGCGTCAAGCGTCGAGCTAGTGGTCTAATCGGCGGAGTGCTACGCCTCCCGTCGGAGGAAGCCATGCTCAAAATCTACCACACGCCGCCGTCGCGCTCGGTTCGGGTTGTTTGGTTGGCTGAGGAAATGCGCATTCCGTATGAGGCCGTCGCCGTCCCGTTCGGGCCCGGCGAAAAGCCTGCAGGCTTCGTGGAGGCGAGTCCGCTCGGCGCCCTTCCCGCCATCACTGACGGCGAGGTGTCCATGATCGAGAGCGTGGCGATCATGCAGTACTTGATGGCCAAGTATGGCCCGACCGAACTCGCAGTGGCGCCGTCCGAGAAGGATTTCGCGAACTACCTACAATATTTGGAATTCGGCGAGTCCGGGCTCTGCGCCATCGGCAATGCATTCGTCGCGACTCGATTTCAGGCGCCTGAAGACGCCAAAAAGAACTGGACGCTCGACTACGTCGTCTCGGCCATCAACAAGCGCATGAAACTGGTGCAGGCGCGCCTCGAGGCTGGCAACGAGTACATGGCCGCTGGCCGTTTCACCGGCGCCGACATTTCCGTCGGCTGGGCCATCGGCATCGCCAAGTATTTCGGCATCGTCACCGAGTTTGCTCCGAGCGTGCAGGCCTACCACGAGCGGGTGACCGCCCGCCCCGCCTACAAGAAAGCCGCCGGCTAATCGGAGGGAGCGCCATGATCAAAATCTATCACATCCCGGGCACACGAGCCCTGCGCGTCGTCTGGCTCGCCGAGGAAATGGGGCTCAAATACGAGCTGCAGCCGATGGCCGGCTTCACCGACCCCAAGCTCAAGCAAGCGAATGCTCTTGGCTCCATCCCCGTGCTCGAGGACGGCGATGTGCGCATCATCGAGTCGCTGGCGATCATGGACTATCTGATGGATCGCTACGGGCCGACGCCGCTGAAGCCGAAGCCTGCCGATCCCTCCTATCCTGCTTACATCCAGTTCTTCCATTTCGGCGAATGCACGATGGGCGCGCGCTTCCGCAACCTCGTGGTCGCCAAGCTCTTTATTCCCGAAGATCAGCGTCAGAACTGGGCCACCGCGGATTCCGAGAAGGGCTTCATCACCGGCGTCGAGATGATGGGCGAACAGCTGAAGCGCCATGCCTACCTCGCCGGCGATCAGTTCACGGCGGCTGACATCTCCTGCACGCTCATGCTTGGCGGCGGCGCCAAATTGTTCGGCTGGGAGAATCGCTACGACCAAGCCGTGCGCGACTACTTGAAACGCGTGACCGAGCGGCCGGCCTACAATCGCGCATCGGGAGCGCGCTGAAGGAGCCCGGGTCTTTTGACTAACTTTGCCGCGCGAAACCGAACGCGGACCTGAAGGTCCGCGCTCCCTTACGGCACGAGCACCAGACTGCCAGTCGTCTTGCGCGCTTCCAGGTCGCGATGCGCCTGCGCCGCCTCGCCGAGCTTGTAGTGCGTGGGCGGCGCGATCTTCACCGCGCCCTGCTCGATCACGGCGAAGAGATCGGCGGCGGTCTCGTCGAGGTCTTCGACCGTCGCAGTGTAGTGGGCAAGCGTTGGGCGCGTGAGGAAGAGCGAGCCCTTCTGCGACAGCGTCAGCACATTGAGCGGCGGCGGCGGGCCGGATGCATTGCCGAAGCTCACCATCATGCCGCGCGGCCGCAGGCAATCGAGCGACGCTTCGAAGGTGTCCTTCCCCACGCCATCGTAGACGACGTGCGCGCCGATGCCGTCGGTGATTTCACGCACGCGCTTGGCGATATTGTCGCCCGCGGCGACGAGCGCATGATCGGCGCCCAGCGACTTTGCGATCGCCGCCTTCGCATCGCTGCCGGCTGTCGCGATCACATTGGCGCCGAGATGCTTGGCCCATTGCACCAGGATCTGGCCGACGCCGCCGGCGGCTGCGTGAACGACGACGACGTGGCCGCGTTCCACGCGAAACGTCTTTCGCAGAAGATAACGCGCGGTCATGCCTTTGAGCAAAGAAGCCGCGGCAACATCGAACGAAATCGCTTGCGGCAAGAGCACCGCGCGATCTTCGCGGACGAGGTGTTGTTCGCTGTAAGCGCCGATCGGTCCCGAGCAATAAGCAACGCGGTCGCCGAGCTTGAAGCGCGACACGTTCGCGCCGGCGGCATCGACAACGCCGGCGCCCTCTTGGCCCAGACCGCTCGGCAGCGCGATCTTGTAGAGGCCGGTGCGATGGTAGGTGTCGATGAAGTTCACGCCGCACGCCGCGTTCCGCACGCGGATCTCGTGCGGGCCAGGCGCGGGCGTCGCGGTGTCCTCGACGTGAATGACCTCAGGCCCACCGTGACGCTCGATCCGCATTGCTCTCATGGTTCACTCCGTCATCCTGGACGTGCGGAGCACGGCCAGGATCCAGGGGCAAACGACGCGCTCGTGATCTCCTGGATCCCGGTCCCGCTTCGCGTGACCAGGATGACGGAGGTGTGCATGAGATTCATACCAAGTTCTTCGTTAGAAACGCGATGGTGCGGCCATCCGCAAGCCGTTTGGCGGCTTCGTCGTAGTGGGCGCCGCCTTCGCGCGTAAACGCATGGTCCTGCTCGGCGTATTCGTAGATCGTCACCAGCGGATTGGATTTCAGTGTTTCGCGGATGGTGTTGAGAGCTTCGACCGGGATGAAGCTGTCCTTCATCGGGTTGTGCAGCAGCACGGGTTTCTTGATGTTGTGGGCTTCGCCGAGCGCGGTGTGGATGCCGCCGCCATGGTACGCGACAGACGCGTCCGTATCGGTCCTGCAGGCCGCCAGGAACGCGATGTAGCCGCCCATGCAATAGCCGAGGCACCCGACCTTCTTCGCGCCCCAGCCGCGCGCGGCGGTGATCGTGCTCTGCACGTCCTTCACCGCGAGGCCCTTGTCGCACTGGTTCATGTAGTCAAGCGCCTGCTTCCACTCGGCGTCGCTCTGATCGGTGAGTTCGATGCCCGGCTTGATGCGCCAGAAGAGATCGGGCGCCAGCGCCCAGAAACCCTCGCGCGCAAGCCAATCGGCCTTGCCGCGCATGACGGCGTTCACGCCGAAGATCTCCTGGATGACCACGACGGCGCCTTTGGGCTGGCCCGAAGGCTTCGCCACGTACGCCCGGAACTCGCCGTCTTTGCCGTTGATGTTGGTCCAGTCACCCATGGGTTTGCTCCTTGGCTGTCGCCCGCCGCTGGGGCGCGTTATAGACCCGCCAGATCGCGATCGCGCGACAGGAATTGGACCGATGAAGCTCACCGTCAACGTGGAGTGCACGCCTGAGGAAGCCCGCCGCTTCATGGGCCTGCCGGATGTCACGCCGATCAACGAGCAGCTGGTCGAAGAAATGGGCAAGCGCATGCAAGCCAATCTGAAGCTGATGTCCGGCGAGAGCCTGATGAGTTCGTGGATGAGCGTCGGCACGCAGGCGCAAGACGCCTTCGTGAAGCTGATGACGTCAGCGGCGACAGGCGCTGCGGCTGCCGCCGCTCCACGTGAAAAGCCCTAAGGCGGGCTTAGATATTTTCACATGAAACCGGATACGATCGTCGCGTTGGCGTCGGGCGCGGGACGCGCCGGCGTGGCGGTGATCCGCGTGTCCGGGCCCGCCGCCGGCGCTGCGCTGCGCGCACTGACCGATCGCGAGCTGCCAAAACCCCGCCACGCCGCGCGAATGGCGTTTTGCGCGCCAAATGGCGGGGTTTCGCTCGATGACGGCATCGTGCTCTGGTTTCCGGCGCCGGCGTCTTTCACCGGTGAAGACGTCGCTGAACTGCACGTGCATGGCGGGCAGGCTGTCATCGCGGCAATCGTCGAGGCTGTGCTTTCTGCGCCGGGCGTTCGCATCGCCGAGCCAGGCGAATTCACCCGCCGCGCCTTCGAGAACGGCAAGCTCGATCTGGCGGAAGCGGAGGGCCTCGCGGACCTCGTGGACGCCGAAACCGAAGGTCAGCGCCGCCAGGCTCTCCGCCAACGCCGGGGCGCGCTGTCGGCGCTCTACGACAGCTGGCGCGAACGCCTAATCGAAGCGGCGGCGCTGATCGAAGCAGAGATCGATTTCCCGGATGAAGAGCTGCCGGATGCGCTGGCTGCTCGCGCTGGCCCGTTGCTGACGTCGCTCGCCGCGGACCTCGGTCACCACCTCAACGACGCCCACCGCGGCGAACGCATCCGCGACGGCTATCGCATCGCCATCATCGGGCCGCCGAACGCCGGCAAGTCGAGCCTGCTGAATGCATTGGCGCAGCGCGAGGCGGCGATCGTGAGCGAAATCCCTGGCACGACGCGCGACGTGGTCGAGGTGCGCCTGGTGCTGGCAGGCTTTCC
>JAFEDV010000531.1 GCA_018241475.1 Pseudomonadota bacterium
TGGTCAAAGTCATCGCCAGTGACGTCCGCAAAGGCAACGTGCTCGAGCACGAGGACGGCAAATTGTACGTGGTCATGAGCCACGAGACCTTCCGCCCGGGCAAAGGCACCCCGACGACGACACTGGTCATGCGCCGCATCGTCGACGGCGTGAAGACCACCGAGACCTACAAGACCACCGATGCGCTCGAAAAGGCCTTCGTCGAGGAAGTGAAGCACCAATACCTCTATGACGACGGCGACGCCGGCCTCGTGTTCATGAATCCCAACAGCTATGAGCAGGTGCATCTGGCGCGCGACATGGTCGGCGACGCGGTCGACTACCTGCAGCCGGAAATGATCGTCGACCTGACCATGTATGAGGGCCAGGCGCTATCGATCGAGCTGCCGCCGCGCGTGACGCTCGAGATCGTCGAGACCGAGCCCGTGGTGAAGGGGCAGACCGCGTCTTCGTCCTACAAGCCGGCGAAGCTCTCGAACGGCGTCAAGACGATGGTGCCGCCGCACATCGAAGCCGGCACCCGTGTGGTTGTCTCCACCGAAGACGGCGCCTACGTCGAGCGCGCGAAGGATTGAGCGTGACGCCATGAGGAGAGGTTTCCTCACACGCCGTAGCGCCGTCATGAGCGGCTTCGCTGCGGCGGCGTGCGCGCAGACCGACGGGTCTGGACGCGAGTTCGATTTTCGCTTCGACACCATCGAGGAGCGCACCGGCGGCCGCCTCGGTCTGGCCGCGCTCAATACCGCGAATGGCGCCTGGCTCACGCATCGCGCCGGCGAACGCTTCGCCATGTGTTCGACTTTCAAATGGGTGCTGGCGTCAGAGGTTCTCGCGCATGTGCAGGCGGGTAGTCTCGCACTCGATGCACAAGTGCATTACACTGCGGCGGATCTGCTCGAATACGCGCCGGTTACGCGCGCCAATGTCGCGCGCGGTTGGATGACGATCGAAGAGCTTTGCGCTGCGGCGGTAGAGCAAAGCGATAATACCGCCGCCAATCTGTTGCTCGCGCATGCCGGCGGCCCGGCCGGCCTGACCGCCTTCGTGCGCTCCCAGGGCGATGCCGTCACGCGCTTCGATCGCACCGAGCCGGCGCTGAACAATGTTGTCAACGGCGATCAGCGCGACACCACGACGCCCGAGGCCATGGCCAAGACCATGCAGCGGCTGCTGCTCACGGACAGCGCCTTGACTCAGGCGTCACGTGAGAAGCTCTTTGGCTGGCTGGTGCAATCGCAAACCGGCGCCGCCCGCCTGCGCGCGGGTCTGCCCGCTGCGTGGCGCGTGGGCGACAAGACCGGTTCCAGCGGTCGCGGACAGGCAAATGATGTCGCGATCGCATGGCCGCCAGGCCGCGCGCCGATCCTGATTGCGTGCTTCGTCGATTCGCAGGCCGCAGACGATACGATGCGCAACGCCGCGCATGCCGACGTCGCACGCATCATCGCCGAGACCTGGAGCTGAAGCGCATGACCAAGTCTGTCACGATCTATCACAACCCGAAATGCACGACCTCATGCAATGTGCTGGCGATGATCGAGGCGACAGGCGTCAAACCCAGGGTGATCGAGTATCTGAAGGAGGGTTGGACCAAGCCGCAGCTGAAGGCGATGTTCGCCGCCGCCGGCCTCAGCCCACGCGAAGCCATGCGCAAGAAAGCTGCCGAGGATCTCGGTATTGCGGAGAAGGCGACAGCCGCGCAGATTCTGGATGCTATGGTCCAGCATCCGGTGCTGGTCGAACGGCCGTTCGTGGTGACGTCGAAGGGCGCGGTGCTGGCGCGGCCGAAGGAGAAAGTTCGCGACGTCCTCTAATTTCGCCTAGTTCGAACGCGGTGCGAAAATCTGGCCGAGCCGATCCGGCGCGCCGCGAATGCGCTCCAGGTGCGGATAGCGCAGGCCGCCGTGATAATCGATCTGCACGGTGCGATACTGGTCGCCGGCCTTGATCAACAAAGCGAGCGGATCGCGGCCTGTCTTCGCTGCGGTGATCGCGCGCCGCAGGCCGTCAGCAGAGTAGGCATCGCCGTTCACCGCCACCAACGTCTCGCCAACAGCCAGCCCGACATTGAACGCCGGTCCGTCCCATTGCACCGTGCTGATCGCGCCGCCTTCGCCGATGCCGATGCCGATCGAGTAGGTGAAGTCGGCGCTCTTCGCGTGCGCTTCCTGATCCTTCTGAAAGTCTGAACGTATGTCCGTGAAGACGAGCCGATAGCCGCCGCGGGTAATGCCGTCGAGCGGCGCCGGACCGTTCACGGCATCGAGGTGCTGGCGCAGGAAATGCGCCCAGTCGTACGGCATGACGCCGTTCAGCGCCGCCACCACGTCGTCGAACGTGTAAGTGTCCTCGTTGAATGCGCCATTGTTCACACCGAAAAAAGCGCGCGCGAAATTGTCGAGCGAGCGGCTCCCGTGCGTGCGTTCGCGGATCAGCGTGTCGGCGTCGAGCCACATGAGCTGCCCTTCGGAATAGTAGTCCTCCGAACGCTGCCAGCTGCGCCACGGCTGCGGTCGCCGCTGCGAGGCGATCGGATCGTTGGTGGTGTCCTGCAGCGCGCGCCACTGCCGGCCTACGCGCGCATCGCCATAGGCCGCCGCCGTCAGCGCCAGCGCGTCGAGCGCCTGCTGCCGCGTCCACAGCCCCGAGCGGCCCGCGAGCACGTAACCCCAGTACTGCGTTTGCCCTTCATAGACCCAGAGCAGCGTGTCCTGCATCGGCACGTTGTAGTTCGGCGTCCACAGATCGAACGGGCGGCGATACTTGCCGTTCCATGAGTGGGTGTATTCGTGCGGAAGCAAGTCGCGCGCGCTCGAATAGCCCTGCCAGCCGGTGAAATAGTCGCCTTGCACGCCATCTTCGCTCGAGCGGTGATGCTCAAGACCATTGCCGCCCATGCGGTCGCTTAGTGAGAACAGAAAATCGTAGTGATCGTAGTGGTGCGCGCCGTAGAGCCGATACGCCTGCGTCACCAGATTGCGATGAACCCGAATCTGTTCAGGCGTCATCACCAGCTGATCGGGGCGATCCGCAACCACATCCAAATGCACCGGCGCGGGCCCATGCGGGTCGAGGTCGATGCGCGTTGTGTAGCGGCCCGCATACATGGGCGAGTCCACCAGCACATCGAGCGGCGTTTCCGCGTAGCGCGTGGTCGCGCCGTCCGTGCGCCCGCCGTCGAGTGCCGTGAAACCGGTCCAACCATCCGGCAGCTTCACACTCGGAACCACGCGGATACGCGAAGCGAAGTAACCGGCCGGATAAAGCACCACCGCATTCCATTGCAGATCGAGCATCTCCCGCGTCATCGTGATGCGGCCTTGCGGCGAGGCGGTTGGCGAGACGTACTGATAGGTGAGGTCAAGAGCGGTCACGCCCGCCGGTACGTCAATGTGGAACGCGTACACATCGACGGTATCGCGCCGCCATGTGAGAGTCTGGCCGTTGCCGCGCACGACGAGGCCCGCGAGCTGATTGATGGGACCGCTCGGCGAATGGTTGCCCGGCAGCCAGCGCGGATAGAGCAATGTGATCGGCCCCGCGCCCGAAACCGGGACCACTTCATGCACGCGGAAGATGCCTTGCGCAGTATCGGTGGCGTCGACGTCGATGGTGATCGCCCCGGCCGGGTAGGGAGCGTCCTGAGGCGCCGGAATCACCGCCGGCAACGGCGCGATCTGCTGGCCGTAGGAAGCCCCCGCGAACGTCAAGACCGCCGCCGCCGCAGCGAGCCAACCCTTCGTCATGTCGATCCCCTTGTCGCATGGGCATTCTTGACGTCAGGCGCGCGCCGTCAACGAATCGTGCGTCAGTGAGGGAATTTGCCGCTGGCATTTGCGACGAACGCCTGGATTGGCGTAGAGATCGGCATCGGTTCCTCATTCTACGAGGATCAAAAGGGAACGCGGTGCGATTCCGCGGCTGCGCCCGCAGCTGTAAGCGGCGAGCTGACATCACAGCCACTGCGCATGCAATGCGCGGGAAGGCGATGGCGGCGACGACCCGCGAAGCCAGAAGACCTGCCGATCGCAAACCTGGCTCGGGACAGGGCCACCGGAGGCGTCAGTGCGGATTTTTGCGTGCGCCTTTGCGCTTGTGCTGATGCTGGCCCTGCCGGCAGCGGGCGAACCGCGCCGTGTCGTCAGCCTGGACTATTGCGCCGACCAGTTCGTCCTGGCGCTCGCCGACCACGGGCAGATAGCCGCGCTCTCGCACAATGCGTTGCGCGACGACTCCTACTACCGCGCTCGCGCCGTGGGCTTGCGCCAGGTGCGGCCAACCATCGAGGAGACGCTCGCTTTGCATCCTGATCTCGTTGTCCGCACCTGGGGCGGGCCGTGGGATGCAAGCGCCGCGTATGGGCGCTTCCATGTGCCCGTGCTGCAGCTTGGCGAGGCGGTCGACTTCGCACAGGCGCGCGCTCAACTCCTGCAGGCGGCTCGCGCCCTTGGCCACGACGATCGCGGCGCGGCGCTTGCGCATGATCTCGATGTTCGCCTGGCGCATCTGCGTGCGGCGGCCCCGCGTTCGCCGCCGCCTGTCATGTACCTCTCCGCAGGCGGCGCGACGCCCGGCCCTGGCGTGCTGATGGACGCTGTCATCCGCGCCGCGGGCGGCCACAACATCGCCGCTGCTTCAGGCTGGACCGTGCTGCCGCTCGAACGTCTCGCACAGACGCCGCCGGCGCTCGTCGCGCTCGCGTTCCTCGACACTGGCCGCACGCGCATGAACGCCTGGTCGCCCTCGCGCCATCCCGCATTCCGCGCCGCGCTTGCCCGCGCGCGCACGATTGCGCTGCCCGCCCCGGCGGTGTCATGCGAAGCTTGGTATGCGGTTGACGCCGCCGAGGTCATCGCCGCAGCGTTGCCGCGCACATGAGCAATTCCGCGCGACTCGTTTTTTCGCTCGTCGTCGTCAGTGCGCTCGCGCTCGTTGCGGCGCTCTATCTCGGCCCCGTGCCGCTTGCGCATCCCTTCGCCGGCGACGACGAAACCAAAACCATTGTGTGGCAGATTCGCTTTCCTCGCGCCTTGACGGCCTGGCTCGTCGGCGCCGCCCTCGGCTTGTCCGGGGCGGCGCTGCAAGGTCTGCTGCGCAATCCCTTGGCGGATTCCGGCGTGCTCGGTCTTTCCGGCTTCGCCGCGCTCGGCGCCGTCATGGCATTTGCCTTCGGCTTCGCGGCGTTTGCCCCAGCCGCCGCACTCGCCTTCGCGTTGTTCGCCGCCGTTCTGGTCACCGCGCTCGGCTGGGCGCATAGGGGGCCAGCCAGCCTGGTGCTGATCGGCGTCGGTCTTTCCAGCACCGCCGGCGGCCTGATCGCGCTCGCGCTCAATCTCGCGCCCAATCCGGGCGCGCTCGCCGACCTCGTGAACTGGACGCTGGGCTCTGTCGAAGGCCGCTCGCTGAATGACGTTGCGCTGGTCGGCGGCTTTCTCGCGGCCGGCGCAACGCTCATTCTGTTCGGCGCGCGCGGCCTGCAAGCGTTGACGCTCGGCGAAGAAGCGGCCGCCGCCATCGGCGCGAACGTCACGCGCACGCGGGCGCTCGTCGTGCTTGGCGCCGCGGCATGCGCCGGCGGCGCCACGGCGGTCGCTGGCGTCATCGGTTTCGTCGGCATCGCCGCGCCACACCTTGTACGCGCGGCCTCCGGGCACGACCCGGCGCGGCTCCTCCTTCCGAGCGCATTGGCCGGCGGGACGATGCTGGTGTGCGCCGACATTGGCGTTCGGCTGTTGCCGACCGATACCGAACTCAAACTGGGCGTCGCCGCCGCGCTGATCGGCGGCCCGATCTTTGCGCTGATCGCCGCGCGTCTTGCGTCCCGGAGCGCGGACGCGTGAGCGCGCTTCTAACCTTCACGAACGCCAGCGTATCGCTCAACATGCGGACTGTGATCGCCGGCCTGTCGCTGGACGTCGCCGTCGGCGAAGTCATTGCGCTGCTCGGTCCCAACGGAGCGGGGAAGACTTCGCTTATGCGCGCCGCCCTGGGCCTTGTTCCGCTCAGCGTCGGCCAAGTCCGCCTCGGCGGCGACGATCCGCGCGCGCTTTCGCCTCGCCAGCGCGCACTTCGCGCCGCCTACCTCCCCCAACGTCCACAATCGATCTGGCCGATCAGCGTCGAGCGCCTCGTTGCGCTCGGCCGCTACGCCTACGGCGCCGCGCCTGATCGCCTCGCACCCCGCGATCGGGCCGCTGTCGACGCCGCGATCAAGGTTTGCGCGCTCGAACCGCTGCGGGCTCGGCGCATGGACGAAATTTCCGGCGGCGAGAAATCTCGCGCCCATCTCGCACGCGCTCTCGCGCAACAGGCGCCGCTCCTGGTCCTCGACGAGCCGACTGCTGGACTCGACCCCGCGCAAGCTCTTGCCGTCGCAGATGTCCTGCGCGGGCGCGCCGGCGTCGGCGCAGTGCTCTTTTCCACCCACGACGTGGCGCTTGCCGCCCGCACGGCTCATCGCGTCTTGCTCTTGCGCGAAGGCCGCTGTGTCGCAGAAGGCGCGCCGGAGGCGGCGCTCACGCCGGAGGCGCTCGAAGCGGCGTATGGGCGAAAGGGCAGGCTTGATCGTGTCGAGGGCGCTCTCAGCGCCACATTCTTCTAGAGCCTGAACGCCCCGGCCTGGATGCGTGTATAAAGTTCCGCCGTGATCGGCGCGTATTCACGCGTTTCGGGGTCGTCAAAATAGAGCGGGTTCTCGATCTTGGAAGGATCGAATCCGTCGCGCACCAGATCGATTTTGCGATACTTGAACGTTCCCGTCGTTTCGATGGCGGGCTCGATGCGCAAGAAGATCGGCCGCGCGTAAGCTGGCAATTCCCGCTCCACAAACTGACGCAGCCCTTGCAGGTCGAATCCCGGCCCCGGCGTGATCGCCGCCATGCCGGCGCGTCCGTCGAGATTGTCGACGCGCACGCCGTAGATGTTCGCCTCGGCGACGCCCGGGTAGCGCGACAGGGCCTGGGCGACTTCCGTGGTCGAGACATTTTCGCCCTTCCAGCGGAAGGTGTCGCCGATGCGGTCGACGAAGTAAAAGTAGCCATCCGCGTCCTGGCGCATCAAGTCGCCGGTGCGGAACCATGCATCCCCTTGCGCGAAGGCGTTGCGCAGGATCTTCTTTTCGGAAGCGGTTTTGTCAGCGTAGCCCGTGTATTCGCTGCGCGCATTTCCGCCGATCAGTCCGACGGCCTCGCCGACTTCCCCGGGCGCGGCCTCGATGCAAAGTCCGTCCGGCCCGCGCACCGGCATTTCCGCTTCGACGTCGAACTTGACCAGCTTCACCGAAAAGCGCGAGCGCAGATACGGCGGCACGCGTCCGATCGCGCCGGGCTGTCCATCGAAATTGAACATCGACACGTTGCCTTCGGTCGAGCCGTAGAATTCGAGAATGTCCGCCACCCCAAACCGCGACTGGAATTCGCTCCACACCTCGGGGCGCATGCCGTTGCCGAAGGCGAGCCGCAAGTGGTGCATGCGTTCTTTGGGACTGGGCGGTTGGTTGATCAGGTAGCGGCAGAGTTCGCCGATATAGACGAAGATCGTGCAATCATAGGCGACAATGTCGTCCCAGAAATGCGACGTGGAGAATTTCCGCCGCAGCACCAGCGTGCCGCCGTTTAGCAGCGCAGCTCCGACGCCGCACAGGCCGCCGGTCGAATGATAGAGCGGAAGCGCGCAATAAAGCTTGTCTTCGGCGGTGGCGTTGGTCGCCGCCGCGAATGCGCGCATATAGAGTTGCGCGCGCATGTGGGTGATGCGCGCCGCCTTTGGCATGCCTGTCGTGCCGGAGGTGTAGATCAACAGCGCCAGGTCCTTCGAGGTGAGCGCGGCGCGGATGGATCTGCTCGGCCGCTCCGGGGCGAGGCGCGGCGATTTGAGATCGAGCGCCGCGCAATCCTCCGGGATGGTCTCACCCGCATCGATCAGCCAGTATGTCAGCGGCCGCGCCAGCCCGGCGCGAATCGTGCCGATCGCAGGCAGGCACGATTGGTCGGTGATCGCGTGTCTGGCGCCGGAAATGGAAAGACTATGCGCGAGGGCCGCGCCAGTGAGGTTGTTGTTGATGAGCGCGGCGGCCACGCCGATTTTGGCGAGGCCCATCCAGGCCGGCACATATTCGGCGCGATTGGGCAGCAGCAGCGCGACCGTGTCGCCGACTTTCAGCCCTTGCGCCTGGCCCCAGGCGGCGAAGCGGTTAGCGAGAGCATCGAGATCGCGATAGGTGAGGCGCTCGTTCTCGAGCAGGACGGCCGTGTGATCGGCGAACTTGTCGACCGCTTCCTCGAAATCATCGCAGATCAACATCGATGAATCCGGCGCGATTTTCCGAATGCGCCACAGCGTCCGGAACAACCCTCTTACAAATCTGATCTCTCGCGCGATGCGCGACACAGGGTCCATCGGCCGCTCCAGCAAGCAATCTAAGAAGCTTCGTCCGGCAATCAAACGGGGACGCAGCGTCACATCAGCCGGCGAGCGCGCTCTCAACAGCATTGAGGAGCGCACGCTCGTCGAACGGCTTGCGCAACAAGGCCGGACGCGCGGCGGAGGCTTCCAGCGCCGCCGCATCGGCATAGCCGGAGACGATCAGCACTCTGAGCCCGTCGACTTCCGCGCGCGCTCGCTCGGCAAGTTCGAGGCCGGTCATCCCAGGCATGGAATAGTCGGTCAACAGCAGTTCGGGCGGGTCGTTGTGCAGCAGTCGCAACGCCGCGCCAGGGTCTTCCGCTTCGGTCGCATTGTAGCCGGCTTCACGCAAAGTCTCGGCCATGAACCGCCGCACGCCTGGCTCGTCGTCGACGACCAGCACACGCTGACCGTTGGCGGTTCTGGCAGGCGGCGCGGCCGGCGCGGTTTTCTTCTTCGGCGTTTCGCGCGGCGGCTCGGTCCGCGGCAGCAGCATGCGCACGACGGTGCCGCGCCCGATGGCGGACTCGATTTCGACCGAACCGCCGGATTGTCGCGCTGCTCCGAACACTTGCGCAAGCCCGAGGCCGGTGCCCTTGCCGGCGGGCTTGGTTGTGAAGAACGGCTCCAGCGCGCGGTCGGAGATATCCTTCGGCATGCCCATGCCGTCGTCGGCGACAGCGAGCGCGACGAGATTCGGCGCTTCGGTGCTGCGGACGCTGACTTCGATGCGGCCGCCATCGGGCATTGCGTCGCGGGCGTTGATGACGAGATTGAGAATGGCGAGCTCGAGCTGATTGGCGTCGCTCATCACCCAGCGGGCGTCGGGATCCAGATCGAACTCGAGCTTGGCGGTCGGATCGATCGAGCGGCGGAGCAATTCCTCCATGCCCGGGACAAGAGCGTGGAGATCGACGGGGCCGAGCTCCACGCTCTTGCCGCGTGAGAAGGCCAGCAACTGGCGAGTGAGTTTGTCGCCCCGCTTGGCGGCGTCGAGCATGTGTTCGGCGATTTCGCGCTGCTTGGGGTCTTCGATGCGGCGGAGCAGCAGATTGAGGCCGCCGATCATGACCGTGAGCAGATTGTTGAAGTCGTGGGCGACGCCGCCGGTCAATTGGCCGATGGCTTCGAGCTTTTGGGTTTGCGCGATCTGCACGTCGGCTCTCCGGCGTTCGGCGATGTCGCGCAGCGCCCAGAAGATGAGGCCCGCTGCGATGGCGAAGGCGATCAGCGCGCCGACGCCGACGGTGAGATAGGAAAGCAGCCGCGGGCGGTCGATCAGCAGCGAGGCGATCGCCATCTGCGCCGACCATCCCGAGCTCGGAGAGCGGACGAAGGCGGTCTTGTTCTGGAAGCCTTCGTAAGTGGTCGCATCGTAGATGCCGGAGGCTCGGCCGCTGGCGAGCGCCAGCCGCAGATAGGGCGATCCAGGGGTTCCGACGCGGTCTTCGAAATTGAGGCTTCGCGCAATGAAAACGCCGCGGGCGTCGCTGATGGAGGAGACGACGCCCGCGGGCGTGTGGCGAACGAGCAGATTCTGAAATCGGCGCGGATCGAGCGCGACGGTGAGCAGGTAGCGGAGCGCGCCGTTCTCCGAAACGGGCAGATGGACGTAGGCGCAAGGACAGTGTGCGCCTTCGCGGGAAAGGTCGCCGACGATCGGATTTGCGCTTGCCGGATGCATGTCGGCTATGGGCTTGAGCGCTTCGCCCGACGCCGAATAGGGCTGGGAGAGATCGAAGATTTCGCGGCGCGTGCGCAGATCCGAGAGGATGATGTCGCGCCAGGCGGGGTTGAGGGCGATCACTTCGCGGCCGCGGCGATAGGAGGCGGCCCAATCGTGGGTGACGAAGCTGGGAGAGGTCGCCAAGACCCGCATGGCTGCGAAATCGCTTTCCAGCATCGCGTCGGTGAGTTCGGAGACCGCAGCGGCCCGCGCCAGCGTCTGGCGTTCGATGTCTTCGCGCTCGCGATTGAGCGCAAAGACCAGCTGCAGCACCACCAGCACGACGACCGGAAGCGCCAAGGCCGCGCCCAACAGAAAGTACGGCCTCTGAATGAAGGTCGCCGGCAAGAAGTCCCTCGCGAGAAGGGAACACTAGGCCCCCGGCTACCGCCGCGGCAATGGGAACTCCGTGATCATAGTGGGGCAATGACGGCGCAGACCGGCAGTGCGGCGATGAGGATCGAGATGAGAACGGCGAACGCTTGCATGTTTGGCCCTCCAAAACTGAGGACAAGCGATAGCGGTCGCAGTTTGCGGGCGTGTTTCGCGTTTGTTGCGCGGTTGCGGTGATTTCGCGGCGCCTCGGGACGAATTCAACGCAGCCAGCGACGGGCGGCACGGCGCCTGCCGCGTCTTCAACATGATACGGCCGCTCAGGAAGCGTGGGATGAAATGTGATCGATATTTCAGGACCCGCGTTTAACCTTGCGATGGCTGGCGATGCTTTCGCCCATCTTCAGGATGTGATCGGCACCTTCTTTGCCCTTCGGATGGTGTCCCGCCCAGATCAGATAGTACAGATGACCTCCTCGTGTGTTGGTGATCAGGCGAGGGGTGGAGACGTGGCCAAACGCTTGTTTGAGCCGCTGCCGATACCATTCCAAAAGGCGTGTACCCGCGTCCTTGCGCTTGATCTTCTGATTTCCGAAAAGTCCGGATTCATCCTCGTAGACCTGCTGTCGCCAGTCTGGGGTACCAAAATACGAATCCAGGGCGTCCTCCCATCCGGGTCG
>JAFEDV010000532.1 GCA_018241475.1 Pseudomonadota bacterium
ACTAGCGAGATCCACGAAATGGGTCGTGGGTCGCCTTCGGCGTCCGGTGGGCGGTGAAGAGTGAGCTACGGCCCGCAAGAGTTCGCCCGGGACCTGCCGTTCCACGTTCCCCGTGAAACAATCGAGCGGCTGGAAACCCATTGCCGGCTTTTGGCGGACTGGTCGCACAGAATGAACCTCGTCGGCCCCAGGGAGCTGGCGGCGTTCTGGCGACGGCACGCGCTCGATTCTGCCCAGCTTGTGGCCTTGGCGCCCCAGGCAATGCGCTGGGTAGACCTGGGTTCTGGGGCCGGGTTTCCTGGGCTGGTGGTCGCCGCAATCCTGGCGGACCAGCCGGGAGCGGCGGTCCATCTGGTGGAATCCACGGAGAAAAAGGCCGCCTTCCTGAGCGCCGTGGCGAAGGAGGCTGGCCTGCCGGTGAAGGTCTTTAATCAACGGATTGAGGTATTCGGTGCAGGCGAGGGGCCATATGATGTGGTTACCGCTCGTGCCCTGGCGCCCTTGAACCGACTCATCCCCTATGCGAAGCCGATCCTCGATCACGGCGCGATCGGGCTCTTCCATAAAGGCGCGGATATCGACGCCGAGCTGGCCGCCGCGAAAGACGTCCTGAATGGTGGGGCGTACCAAGCAGACGTGCTGGAGAGCTTGAGCGATCCGCGCGGTCGTATTGTTCGTGTGACCCGCAAGCGGTGAGCCCCGGCCTCTCCCGAGAGGAGAATGGGGACATGCGCGCACTGGCGATCGCCAACCAAAAGGGCGGGGTGGGCAAGACCACCACCGCCATCAATCTTGGCACCGCGCTGGCGGCCGCCGGCATGCGCGTGCTCATCTTCGACACCGACCCCCAGGGCAACGCGTCGACCGGCATCGACATTCATCCCGACGATCGCAACGTCACCAGCTACGACGTGCTTGTTGCACAGCATCCGCTTTCAAAAGCGGTGATGCCGACCAAGGTGCCGAACCTTTTCATTACGCCAGGCGATGTGCGCCTTTCAGGCGTGGAAGGCGAATTGATGGGCGAACCGCAACCGCAATTCTTCCTGCGCAATGCGATCGAAAAATTCCGCGCCGAAAGCTCGCTGGCCATCGATTATCTGCTGATCGATTGTCCGCCGTCGTTGAACATTCTGACCGTGAACGCGCTCACCGCGGCAGACGGCGTGCTCGTGCCGCTGCAGACGGAATACTTCGCACTCGAAGGGCTCGCGCAATTGCTCGCGACCATCAACGCGGTGAAGGTGAACCTCAATCCGGCGCTCGACATCCAGGGCGTCGTGCTCACCATGTACGACAAGCGCACCACGCTCAGCGAACAGGTCGCCCAGGAGGTGAGGGCGCACTTCCCGGACAAGGTCTACGAAACCGTGATCCCGCGCAACGTGCGCATCAGCGAGGCGCCGTCGCACGGGCTGCCGGCGATCATCTACGATCAGAACGCAAGCGGCAGCAAAGCCTACATCCAGCTTGCCCGCGAGTTGATCGAACGCGAGCGCGCGCTGCGGGCCGCGTGAGAAACAGGGCTGTCTTGTTAGAATCTCGGCAACTTTTGCCGACGAAGAATTAAGCACGAAGCCGAATCGGGGCGGCAGGAGACGAAGGGCATGAGCGATTTCGCAAAGCGTGGACTGGGGCGCGGGCTGTCTGCCTTGCTCGGCGAACCTGTGCGCACCGAACCGCCGGCGAACGCGCCTGCGTTCAACACACAGCCGCAACCGCAACAACCGGCCCCGCAACAACGTGCGCCGATCGAGCCGCCGCGCAACGTGTTCGAGCTGCCGACGACCAGTGCGCCCGCGCAGCAAGCCCAAGCGCCGGCGCCGCAGCATGCTAGCGCCACGGCAAAGCCGCCCGCGAGCGGGGAAGCCGAGCATCGCTCGGTTCCGATTGACCTCGTGCAGCGCAATCCAAGCCAGCCGCGCAAGCATTTCGACGAAACCGAACTCAACGAACTCGCGGCGTCGATCCGTTCACACGGCGTGCTGCAGCCGATTCTCGTGCGCCCGATTCCCGGCGGCAAGTTCGAGATTGTCGCCGGCGAGCGCCGCTGGCGCGCGGCGCAGCGCGCGGGCCTGCACGCGATCCCAGCGGTCGTGCGCGACCTGAACGAAGTCGAAGTGCTGGAAGTCGCGATCGTCGAGAACGTCCAGCGCATGGACCTGAACCCGATCGAGGAGGCGCAAGGCTTGCAGGCGCTGATCGATCGCTTCGGCCGCACGCAGGAAGAGATCGCCGAAGCGGTGGGCAAGTCGCGCCCGCACATCGCCAACATGTTGCGGCTTCTGAAGCTGCCGGAAGACATCCAGGAAATGGTGCGCGACGGGCGCCTGAGCTCAGGCCACGCGCGCGCCATCCGGACGGCGCCCGATCCGCGCGGCTTGGCGCAGCGCGTGCTGAAAGAGGGGCTGAACGTCCGCGAGGTCGAGCGCATCGCCCAGCAGGCGAAGGACGAAAAGCATGGGCCCCGGGTCGGCGCGGCGGCGGACGCCAAGTCCGCCGACACCCGCGCGCTCGAGCAGAGCTTGTCGAATGCGCTTGGTCTTGAAGTGACGATCAACGACAAGAACGGAGCGGGGGACGTCAAGATCGGCTACAAGACGCTCGACCAGCTCGACGAGGTGATCCGCCGCCTGCGTGGCGGATTCTAGATCACCGCAGCACGGTCCGCGCGTCGACCACACGCACATCGCTCATCATGCCGAGATAGGCGTCGAGCCATGGTTTGTGGGCCGATCCCACAATCACAAGCACACGCCCGCCGGGCGCATGAGCCGCCACTTCGCGGATGTTCGCAGCCATGCGCAGATTGCGTGTTTCCCAAAGCGCCACGCGCTGGCGGCCGACATCGTTCGGGCTCTCACGGTTGATCATGTTGAGCCACTGGGTATCGGAATCGAGCCGTCCTGTGGCGGGCTCGTTCAGCATGCGATAGGTGGCGAGCGCTTCTTCTGGCGTTCGCAGGTGATTGCTCGCTTCGCGCAGCGGCGCAAAGCGCGGGTCGTTCAGCATGCGTTGAAACCAGGGCTCGCCCATGAAGGCTTCGAAGTCGTGCGCAAACGACGGTCCCGGGTCGTCGCTCTGATCGTCCATCGGATAGACGCGCTCGAGGTTCAGCTGCGCCGCAAGCCGCGACGCGATGAGATAGCTTTCGTTGCGCCGCGCTGGCGTTTCATAGGTGGCGAACTGATCGGCCAGCAAACGTGAAACATTGTCGTCGGCGATGCGATCCGCCGGCGCGAGCCGCCACCACTGCACCAGTGCAGAAGCGGGATCACCAGACGCCGCGAACAAGGCAGCCAGCCGCCGCCGTTGCGCCGGCGTGGGGGAGGCGGGCCAGGTCGCTAAGGTGTGGCGCACTTCGGCTTCCGCGTCCGGCATGTCGAGGCTCAGCGTGTTGCGCGCCAGCGCCGCCAGCACCATGGCGCGGCCGCCATAGTCGTGCGCCACGTCAGGATAGCTCGCACGGTACTCCCACATCTGCGCGATGCTGCGTCCGGGCAGCGCTTCGATGGCGATGGCGTCGGGATGAAACGCCGCGAGCTTCGCAAGCAGCGGCGCCAGCACGGACGAATCCCAATTGTCGGGCGTGCCGCTCAGATGCGGCGAACCGAGAACCAGCACTTGCGTCGGTGGGCCGACGTGCCGGCTCTGGTACGAACGCGGATCGAAAGCGCGCTGCTGTTGGCCGGCCGCAGGCGCGGCGCCTGCCGCGAGGATGGCCAGCGCCAAGACGAATGCCTTCATGTGCGATCCCCCTTTGTGAGGGAGACGCGAAACACTCCGCTCTTGGATGCGCTGGCGCGCTATTTGATCCGCAATGCCCGCTTCAAGGGAAGGGCCAGAACCAAAGCCAGCACGCCGCCGACGGCTGAGATGGCGGCCTCCATCCCCCAGCAGGCGGCAGGACTCATGCGCTCGTAGAAGCCGCCAATATACCCGATGATGAAGTTGGCGATGAAGAGCGTCAGGAACACCGCCCCCATCAGCGTCGCCTTCAGCTTCGCCGGCGCCGTTCGCGACACAAGCGCCAGCAAAACCGGCCAGTAGTAAAGGAAGCCAATCCCAAGAAGGATGTCGTAGAGGATCGGGAAAATCACCGACACGCGCGGCGTCGTCAGCGCGGCGATCGCGAGCAGGCCGTTAGCGGCGACCGTGATCCACGCGCCGATGCCGATCTTGACGAGATCGCTGGGCTCGCCGCCGCGCCTGTCTTGCCAGGTCCACAACGCGACCAGGAACGGCACGCCGACGATGCTCGCGAGCGCGTCGATCGAGTTGAACCAGGACACCGGAACGCGGAAACCGAACAAGTTCAGATCGACGTGCTCGTTGATCCAGATCAGGCCAAGATTGGTGTTTTGATAGTAGCCGATCGACTGAAAGATGGTCATGAAGGCGACCACACCGAGCGCGGCGACGACGCGCCATTCATGCTTCTCTACCTCGGCTTTCGGCGCCGCCTCGGCCATGCTGCGCGGTTTGTCCGCGAGATATTTGAAACCCGAAATGTACGTGAGAAGCCCAATCAGCATCAGCGCCGCCGCGAGCCCGAAGCCCGCATGCCAGCCGTACACTTGCGCCAGCAGTCCGCAGAGCAGGGGGCCAACGAAGGCCCCGAAATTGATCGCCATCGAAAAGATCGCGAAGCCGCGCGTCCGCCCTTCGCCGTCGCTGTCGTCGTAAAGCTCGCCGACTTGCGTGGAGATGTTTCCCTTCAACAAGCCGCAACCGCTGATCAGCAAGAGGAGCGCCAGCAAGAACGATTGATCGAACGCCATCGCCAGATGGCCGGCGCTCATCATGATGGCCCCCATGATGACGGCGGTGCGACGGCCTATGATGCGGTCGGCGACGATGCCGCCAAGCACGGGCGTGAAGTAAACGAAGCCCGTGTAGAGTCCCATGATCTGCGAGGCGAGCGCGAGGGTCGTCATCGGTCCAAAGACAGATTCGAGCGTCACGCGAAACGCCGGAAAGCCTGCGATGTGTTCGACGTGGCCCGGCAATAGAAGCTGCTGGGTCATGTAGAGCACCAGCAGCGCGGTCATGCCGTAATAGGAGAAGCGCTCCCACGCCTCCGTAAAGCTGAGGTACGCGAGGCCCCGCGGTTCGCCGAAGAACGTGCGCTCGCGCGCCGCCATGGTTACAGCTGCCGTCATGACGCCACAGAGCCTGCCTTCGCGAACCACGCAACCGAAAACGGACAATGGGCGGTGAGGGCGCGCCTAAGCGCGCCTAAGCAGGGTGCGGAGGCGATAGTCTTTCGCCGGGCCGCTGACTGCGTAAGTTAGTGAAAGCGAGCCGTCCGGCGCTACGCCGAACTCGGCATCGTAGCGATCGCCGCCGCATTGGTGCGTGTGGCGCGCGATGGCCGCATCTGCAAACTTAAAGACGTGCAGCCCGGCCAGGGTTCCTGGATAACGGACCAACAAAGCGTCCCCTTCGAGGCTGTAGAGCCACTGCCGCCACGCCGGCCCCCGCCACGCGCCGAGCCGGAGGACGCCCTGTTCCCGGTAGAGCAGGGCGTCCTCGCCGTGAGCGGTGAAGGACGCGGTTCCGGAAAAGTCTCCCGCGCCGAAACGGGCATCGTCGATTTGGCGCGAAAGCGACCATGCGCCGGGGAGGACGTCGAAGATGGAGCGGGCAAGCCCGGTCATGAGCGAGGGAACACTATTTTCGACGGAGCGGCGGAACGAATCGGATGCGGCGCACGTTGAGTTCCCGAGCGCTGTTCATTCCCCCGCCCATGGCGCTCACCGCTAACCAGAAAGCGACCCTGCCGCACAGGGTCGCTTTCGCCGTTCCGGGATATGGTGCGTTCATGCCCAGTCGTGAAACCGTCGACGCCTTCGTCCGCCAAGTGCTCAGCAACGACCATGTCGCCGCCATTCGTGACTGGTACCACGACGATGCCTGGATGCAGGAGAACCAGGCGCCGCCGCGCCAGGGCGGTCGCTTCAAATTGATGGAGCAGGAAGCGGCGACGCTCGCGCGCATGGATGATGTGCTGACCGAACTCGTCGCGCCGCCGATCATCGACGGCGACCGCGTGGCCATTCGCTGGCGCTTCATATTCACACCGAAGCAAGGCCAGCGCTTCTCGATGGAAGAGGTTGCGTGGCAAACTTGGCGCGGCGACAAGATCGCAACGGAAACGTTCTTCTATGACCCAAAACAACGCGGCGGCTAAGCGACGAGTTTCGCGACGCTGCGATAGGCGTCCGCCGCGATGAGTGCCTGCGGCGCACCGGCGACTTTCGAACGCAATTCCGCCTGCCACAGTATATCGAACGCGGCATTGAGCTTCTTCGCATTCCACATCCGCGTCTGTGCGGCGACCGCATCGCGCTCCTTCCAGAAGACCGGCGGCCGCAGTTTAGCGACCGCGTCGGCAGGGCTCGCGCCCTCGTCGATCATCGCGCGGGCGTCACGCAATTGCTGCATGCGCCGGAGGAGTGCGCGCAGCGCCGATACGCCCGAGAGCCCGTCGATGCGCGCCAGCGCCTCAACCGCCTCGTTCGCGCCGCCCTGCGCGGCGGCGTAGCTGGCGGCGTCGAGCGCGCTTTCGCTTTCATCGGTCAGCAATTGGCTGATGTCGGCCGTGGTCAGCTTGCGCCCGAGTCCGGATGCATAGAGTGCGATCTTTTCGACTTCCTGGCGCGCGAGGCCGCGGTCGTGGGGGAGCGCCGCCAGCAATTCTTCTTCCGCTTCGCGCTCGAATTCGAGGCCGAGTTCTTTGGTCACGGTCTTGGCGAAACGCGCGCGCTCGGCGTCCGTTTCTTCGTAGAACGCAATGATCGCCGCGCTCTTGGCGCCCGTGAACGCCTTCACCAGACCAGAGGAGGAAGCGAGATCGCCCGCTTCCACGACGAGAAACCCGCCCGGTTCGCCCGCCTCCATCGCAGCGAGCGCAGCGGCGATGGAATCGTCCGCGCCCTTGCCGGAGATCCGCGCCCACACGACAGTCGGCCCGCCCAGCAACGATTGCGCGGCGAGCGCATCGCCGAGGCGCGCAACATCCTTCTTGATGTCGTCTTCGCCGAGCTTGGTGATGGCGTAGGGATCATCGCTGTTGCCAACGGCCCAGCGCGTCAGCTTTTGCGCCGCTTCGTGCACCAGGCTTTCGTTCGGGCCGTAGAGCAGAGCCGCGCGCGTGGATTTGTCCGGCGCCTCGAGAAAGCGCCGAACCTGGGCGCCGGCGATCTTCACCGGTCAGCGTCCGTGTGCGGCGCTCTCGCGCGCTTGCGCCATGCGGAGCGCCAGCTCGGCGCGGAAGCGCTCGGCCATGGTCTCGGCGGCTCGCTCGCGCGCGTCGTCCTGGGCGGTGATTTCGCCATAGGCCGCGGTCGGAATTTCATAGTTCACGACCGTCACCACCGACCCACGCATGATCTCGCCGTGTGGCGGCGTGAGGATGTAATTGGCGGTCAGCCGCAACTCGGCGCGCGTCGCGGATTCGTCGCGGCGCAGGCCGAGCGGGGTCACAGCTTCCAGCAGGGTGATCTCCAGCGTCGCCGGCTCGCCCGAGCTGTTCTCGACCGCCAGGATGCGATCGAGGTTCGTCTTCAGTACGTGGCCGGAGCGGCCCTCGATCTCGACGACGTGCACCGGCCCGATCGCCTGGCCGCCTCCGGCCGGCGCGTACATCGGCGTAAACCCGCAGGCGCCCAGGAAGAGGGCGAGGGAGGCGATCAGCACACGCATTCGAAACACTCCAGCCGCCACCTTAGCCGCCGCCGCCGCGCGGCGCAAAACCGGTTCATCCGTTTTGGGTTAGCCGGCGACGATGTTCACAATCCGGTCGGGCACGACAACCACCTTGCGAACCGTTTGGCCCTCCAGGAACGGTTTTACGCCTGGGTGCGCCAGCGCCAGCGCGCGCACGTCGGCTTCCGCCGCGCCCTTCGCGGCCTCGATCTCGCCGCGTTTCTTGCCGTTCACCTGGATTGGCAGCGTCACGGTCGTGCGCGCCGCAAGCGCGGGATCGGCTTTCGGCCATGGCGCGACCGCCACAAAGCCTTTCATGCCGAGCCTTTCCCAGCACTCCTCGGCGAGGTGCGGCATGAACGGCGAAATCAGCTGCGTCAGGATGCGCAAGGCTTCGCCGCGCGCGAACTGCGCCGCGGAGCTTGTGTCTTTCAGCTTGGTGATGGCGTTGACCAGCTCATAGCAGCGCGCGACCGCGACGTTGAAGCGGAAGTTTTCGATATCGTCGGTGACGCTCTCGATGGCGCGGTGCGCCAGCTGGCGCAGCGCATGCGCGTCCGGCGACATGGTTGGCGCCGCATCGACATTCGGTGCGGGCGCGCCGTGCGCCTCAACCAGCGTCCAGACGCGCTGCACGAAGCTCCACGCGCCTTTGACGCCGGCGGCCGTCCACTCGACGTCGCGCTCGGGAGGGGAGTCGGAGAGCACGAACCAGCGCGCCACGTCGGCGCCGAAATCCTGGATGAACGCGTCGAGATCGACGACGTTCTTCTTCGACTTCGACATCTTCTCGATATCGCCAACCTCGACAGGATGTCCGGTCGCCAGATCGACGCGCACGCCGCTGCGGATGTCGGTTTCCTCCGGCAACAGCCATTGGCCGGACGCCGATTTGTACGTCTCGTGCACGACCATGCCCTGCGTGAACAAGCTCTTGAATGGCTCACCGCTCGGCAGATCGATCATGCCGCAATCGCGCAAGGCGCGGCAGAAAAAGCGCGAATAGAGCAGGTGCAACACCGCGTGCTCGATGCCGCCCACATATTGATCGACCGGCATCCAGTAGGACGCCAGCTTCTTGTCGAACGGCTTTGACGCATCGTGCGGATCGGTGAAGCGCAGGAAATACCAGCTCGAATCCACGAAGGTGTCGAGCGTGTCGGTCTCGCGCTCGGCCCTGCCGCCGCATTGCGGGCAGGTGGTGTGCTTCCAGCTCGGATGATGCGCCAGCGGATTGCCCGGCTTGTCGAACTTCACATCGTCGGGCAACGCCGCCGGCAGGGCCGTTTCCGCCACCGGCACGAGGCCGCACTTGGCGCAGTGGATCGCAGGGATGGGGCAGCCCCAATAGCGTTGCCGCGAGACGCCCCAGTCGCGCAGACGATATTGCGTCGTGGCCTCGCCGCGCTTCAGCTTCACCAGCTCTTCGATGGCGCGGGCGATCGCCCGTTGCGTCGTCAGCCCATCCAGGAAGCCCGAATTGTAGATCACGCCATCGTCGGTGAACGCTTCTGTGGTGATCGTGTGCGTGGCGGGATCGGCGCCCGGCGGCAACACCACCGGCTTGAACGGGAGGCCGTACTTGTTGGCGAAATCCAAGTCGCGCTGATCGCCGGCGGGCGAACCGAAAATGGCGCCTGAGCCGTAGGTCGAGAGCACGAAATTCGCCGCCCAAACCGGCAATTCCCAAGAGTCGTCGAACGGATGTTTCACGCGGATGCCAAGATCGATGCCGGCCTTCTCGGCTTTTTCGATTTCGGCCTCGCTGGTGCCGAGCCGCGCGCATTCGGCGACGAACGCAGCCACATCGGGACGGAATTCGGCGACCGCTTTGGTCAGCGGATGGTCCGGCGCGAGCGCGAGGAAGCTGGCGCCAAACAGCGTGTCGGGACGCGTCGTGAACACTTCGAGCGGATCGCGCGCGTGGCTTTGGCCGCTCGCCGGCGCATTGGCCTTTAGCTCGGCCGGCACGCGCGCCAGCGGCCACCAAATGCGCGCGCCCTGGCTCTTGCCGATCCAGTTCGACTGCATGAGCCGCACCTTGTCCGGCCATTTGTCGAGCGCGCCAATCGCATCGAGCAGGTCGTCACCATAGGCGGTGACACGGAGCATCCATTGTTCGAGTTCGCGCGTCTCGACGGGCGCGCCGGATCGCCAGCCCTTGCCGTCGACCACCTGCTCATTCGCCAGCACGGTGTTGTCGACCGGATCCCAGTTCACCTTCTGCTTCTTGCGATAGACGAGACCCTGCTTCCAGAACGCCAGGAAGATCGCTTGCTGGTGCTTATAGTATTCGACATCGCAGGTCGCGAATTCGCGCGACCAGTCGATGGCCAATCCCAAGGACCTCAGCTGCTCGCGCATCGCGGCGATATTCGTGCGCGTCCAGCCGCCCGGGTGAACGCCCTTTTCCATCGCCGCGTTTTCCGCCGGCAATCCGAAGGCGTCCCAACCCATCGGGTGCAGCACATTGTAGCCGTTGGAGCGCCGGAAGCGGGCGATGACATCGCCCATCGTGTAGTTGCGCGAGTGGCCGACATGGATGCGTCCCGACGGATACGGGAACATCTCCAGCACGTAGGCCTTGGGTTTGCCCATCGCCTCGGCCGGAGAGAGCGCGTCGTCGATGCCGGCGTCCGCCCAGCGCGCGCGCCACTTCGGTTCGACTTCGCGGTGATTGTACCGAGACATTGCCCTTCACGCCCGTTGCAAGGGCGTTTGGTGCAGGCAAACGCCCTTTGTGTCTAGTTGCGCACGTTGCTCAGGCGAAGCTGGCGCGCGCGCGTGAGGATCGCATTTTCGATTTGAATCTCGGTCTGCGGATCCACCGTCGCGTCCTGCCACTGGCCGTTCACCTGGGTCTGACGGAAGATCGAGACGTTAAGCGCATCGGCGCGCAAGTGCGTGTCCAGGATGTACACGGTCGCCTTGAAGCGCTCCGTCGGCGCAGCAGGGTCGGCGTACCAATCGGTGATGATCACGCCGCCGAACGGATCAGCCGACGCGAGCGGCATGAACGACAGTGTGTCGAGCGAGGCGCGCCAGAGGAACGAATTGACGCCGATGCCGCCGCCGCGATTGGCGCGACCGCCGCCGCCGCCGAACAAGCCGCCGCCGCCGGCGCTGTCGTGTTCGATGCGCGATTCTCCGGCCTGGCGGTTGGAATCCGAATGGAACATGGAACAGGCGGAAAGGGCCGCCGCGGCCATAAAGCACAGCGCGGCTTTCGAGAGCGTACGCCCTTGCGTCATTAACTTTTCCTCCGCCTGGTCGCCGCCGCGGCATCCCCTACGCCGCGCGGCCCGCCCATATATCATGGGCTTCAGCCTGGGCCAGGGGCTGGA
The DNA here is from genome assembly GCA_018241475.1 of Pseudomonadota bacterium. Taxonomy (GTDB): domain Bacteria; phylum Pseudomonadota; class Alphaproteobacteria; order Caulobacterales; family Aquidulcibacteraceae; genus Vitreimonas. Next base: position 11,055 of record JAFEDV010000532.1, read on the forward strand.
CTGCGAACTCACGACACGTTGGGCTGGGACCTTGCCCGGCCTGGTTCGAGGGCGACTCGCCGTGTTTTCGCCCGAAATATTCGCGGAAGGTGTGGCCTAATATTCACTCCCTGGCGTTGTCGATTCGGTTATAGTCGCCAGCTAAGGTTCGAGCGAAAGGGGTTTGGGCTCGTGTTTAAGGCGTCTGCATGGCTCGTGGCGGGGGCTGTCCTAGCGACAGCTGGCGTCGCGCACGCTCAGCAGCGCCCGGCCGCGGCGCCCGCGCCTGCTGCGACGAACCCCGTCAGCGAACAGCAGGCGATCCAGTCTGCGGTACCATGGTACCTCAGATTCACGACCTCTTCGGGCGTGACGGAGAACGTCGCCGACGGCAGCCGTCTGCTTTCCCCGAGTTGGAGCATCAACCAACACTGGGGTGTGACGGTGGATGTGCGCGAAGCTCAGCGCACGGAGCGCCTGCTCGATAGCGCTCAGGGCGATCAGGCCTCGCTCGGCGCCTATTATCAGTTCACGCCGAGCTTGCGGCTGGGCGGCGCCGTCAATGTCGAAACGCCGCGGCAGGATTCGCTGACTGGT
>JAFEDV010000533.1 GCA_018241475.1 Pseudomonadota bacterium
CGCACGCTCGCGCTCGCCCACGGCATGGGCGACATCAGTCTGGCGCTGCGCGGGGTGCAGGCGGAAACGGTCGGCCTGCATACGGGGCACGCGGCCGGAGACAGTCTCTCTCAATCATCTGGGGGTGTGAAAATGCATGCCTTCGGGACCCTCACCGGAGGCGGGCGATGAACGCCTACAAATCACTTCGCGTCACCCTAGCGACAGCGCTTTCCGGCGCTGTCGCTTTCGCGCCCGCCTACGCAACAGCGCAGGTCGAGCCGCCAAGCGCCTCCAGCCTGCGCATCAACAGCGGCGGAAGCGGGCCGCAATCGGCCTCGATCGTTCTGCCCTTCGGCAAATCGGCGATCGTCGATCTGCCGGCGGACGCGCACGACATTCTGGTTTCCAATCCGCTCATCGCCGATGCGACCGTGCGAACCTCGCGCCGGGCCTACGTGATCGGGCGGGCGCTCGGGCAAACCAACATCTTCTTCTTCGACGCGGCCGGCCGCCAGATCGCCAACGTCGAGATCCGTGTTGAGCCCGATGTGGGTGCGCTGAACGAATTCCTGCGCCGGCATGTGCCGAACGCGCAAATCACCGCGCAGGCGATGAACGCTTCGGTCGTGCTCACCGGCACAGCGCAGAACGCCGGCGACGCGGACCAGGCCTTCCAGCTCGCGCAGACCTTTCTCGGCATTGGCGGCGGCACTGGCGCCGGCGCCGCGACGGGCACGGGCGGTCCGAATTCGCCGGGCACCGCATCGACCGGCGGCAACGCGCCGCACGTGATCAATCTCATTCAAGTGCAAGGCAGCGAACAGGTGCTTCTGCGCGTGCGCGTCGTCGAGATGAGCCGCACGCTGATCCGCCAGCTCGGCATCAACCTGAACTACCAGGAGATGGTCAACCAACTCATCGGCAGCGACAATTTCCTGACCGCCGCCGTCGCCAACGGCTTCTCCGTCAACGGCGTGTTGGGCGGACTGTCCGCGACAGGCGGGGTGGTCAACAACATCCTGCAGCCGAACTCGCTCGCCTATCCGAGCCCTACGGCGATCAATCCCGTCACCGGCCAGCCGTTCACGCCCGGCGACGCGTTGGTCGGCGGCTATCACCAATCCGCCAATGGCGAAGTGACCTACGGCCCCGCCCACATCGAACAGGACCGGCGAACCGACGCCTCCATTCAGGCGTTCGAGCGGGCGGGCCTGTTGCGCGTCCTCGCCGAACCGAACTTGACGGCAATCTCCGGCGAAGCCGCCCGCTTCCTGGCGGGCGGGGAGTTTCCGGTGCCGGTCAGCTCCGATCAGGGCCGCATCTCGGTGCAATTCAAGCCGTTCGGCGTCGGCCTCGCATTCACGCCCGTTGTCATGTCGGGCGGCATGATCTCGCTTAAGGTGTCGACCGAAGTCAGCGAACTCACGTCCGAAGGCGCGGTCAACACCGGCGACACTCCCGTGCGCAACCAGGACGGCACCACGACGGTCATTCACGGCATCACCATTCCGGCGCTGCAGGTGCGGCGCGCGGAAACCACCCTGGAAATGTCGTCGGGCAGTTCGATGGTGCTGGCGGGCCTCATCCAGGAACGCACGCGCCATGCGCTCGAAGGCGTGCCCGGGGTGATGAACACACCGGTAATCGGATCGCTGTTCCGCTCGCGCGACTTCCTCAACAACGAAACCGAACTCGTCATCATCGTGACGCCGTATCTTGTGCGCCCGACCAGCCCGCAGAATATGCGTACGCCCGCTGACGGCTTCATGGATCCGACCGAAGCCGAGAGCCTGCTCACCGGCCGCCTGAACGCGCTTTATCGCCCGCCGCAATCGCACGACGGACGCCCCGAAGGCCTGCAAGGGCCGCATGGATACGTAATCGAATGAGCTCCCTCATGCCCTCCCGCCTTCCCTTGGCGCTGCTTGGCCTCAGCGCGCTCGGCGCGTGTGCGACGAGCGCGATCCCTCCGGCGCACATGGGCCCCGTCGCATCGCGCGCGGACAGCCACGTCATCGCCGTGACGCAAACATCGGCACGGCTCGAGATCGACGTTGCGCCCGGCGATACCGCGCTCACGGACAAGGCGCGCACCGACCTCAGCCGCTTCGCCGCCGCCTATCTGCGTTATGGCCACGGCGCACTGATCCTGAGCACGCCGTCGGGCGGCGCCAACGCCAACGCCGCATCGATGCTCGCCGGCCAGACTCGCACGTCATTGATGGACGCCGGCGTCTCCTACAATGCAGTCGCCGGCTCGACCTACGACGCCGGCGACGCCGCCAATGCGCCGATCGTCGTCAGCTTCGCGCGCTTCGAAGCGGAAGCGCCGAACTGCCGGCCGATCTATGAACAGGATCTCGCCCACCAGGAAGACAACCAGGCCTGGGAAAGCTTCGGCTGCGCCATGCAGGCGAACCTGGCCGCAATGGTCGAAGATCCAGCCGACCTGCTGCATCCGCGGGCCGACGGACCGCGCGACTCCAATCGCCGCGGCACGGTCATGGGTCACTATCGCGCGGGCGAGGTCACACATGCAACCCGCGACAACGATGAACGCGCCACCGTCAGCAACGTCGCCTCACAATAGGGCAAGGCCAGCATGAGCAATCCCGATCCGGCTTGGCGCCTCGACAACGAAGATGATTTCGTTCTCGAGGAAGACGCAGACTTCGGTCTTGGCGACATCGAAGGCGAGCTGCCGCCGTTTGATTCCGAGCCGCACGCTCCGGCGAACGAAACCGATCCGTCGCACACGCCGACCGATCGCGATTCCTTCACGCCCGGCCCGGCGGTTGCGACGCCCGCCGCCCATGTGCATGCGCCGCTCTCGCGCGACGACACGCGCTCCACCGAACAGCCGGTGCCGCGCATCACGATACATGCGAGCTGCGACCGGCCTGAAATCGCCGACGTCATCTCCGCCATCGCCGCCGACCGCCGCATGGCGCGCGCCGAGATCACGGTTGATCAAGGCGGCATCGACGCCGCGGTGGTGCGCTTTGCTTCGCAAGCGAGCCCCAACCTGCTCATCCTCGACAGCCAGATGCAGGGCCCCGCCATGCTGCACAGCCTCGATCGGCTGGCGCAGGTCATCGAGCAAGGCACCAAGGTGGTCATCGTCGGCGCGGTCAACGACATCGCCCTCTTCCGCGAGCTGATGGCGCGCGGCGTGAGCGAATACATCGTGCCGCCTATCCAGCCGATCGATCTCATTCGCACGGTTTGCGGGCTTTATGTCAACGCCGACAAGCCGTTCGCCGGCCGCGTCATCGCCGTCATCGGCGCGCGCGGCGGCGTGGGCGCGTCGACCATCGCGCACAATCTTGCCTGGTCGATCGCCGAGCGCCAGGAATCCGGCGCCACGCTGCTCGACCTCGACCTGTCGTTCGGCACCGCCGCGCTCGATTTCAACCAGGACCCGCAGCAATCGATCGCCGACGCGCTGATGGCGCCTGATCGCGTCGACGACGTCTTCCTCGATCGCGTCACCACCAAGCACACGCAGCGCCTGATGATGCTGACCGCGCCGGCGACGCTGGAGCGCGAGTTCGAGGTCGACAGCGGCGCCTTCGAGATCGTGATCGATCGCGTGCGCCGCACCAGCCCCTTCGTCGTGCTCGACTTGCCGCACGTGTGGACCTCCTGGGTGAAGCAGACGCTTCTCGCCGCCGACGACGTCATCATCGTCGCCGGCCCCGACCTGGCGAGCTTGCGCAACACCAAGAACATCCTCGACTTGTTGAAGGCGATGCGTCCCTACGATGCGCAGCCGGCGGTCGCGCTTTCCATGGTCGGCGTGCCGAAGCGTCCGGAAATTCCCTTCAAGGACTTCGCCGAAGCGCTGGGCGCCGAGCCGGTGGCGTCGTTCCCGTTCGACCCCGCCTTGTTCGGCATGGCCGCCAACAGCGGACAAATGCTCGGCGGAGTCGCCGCGCAGTCGAAGACCGCGCTGGCGATCGACGAACTCGCCGCTTCCCTGACGGGCCGTAAGCCGGCCGAGACGAAGAAATCGTCTCTGGCCGACAAGCTCCCGTTCCTGAAGCGCTAAGAGAGGCCGGATGTTCGGAAAGCGAAGCCAGGGCGAGGCTCCGAGCGCCGCGCCGACGCCTGCTCCCGCACCCGCGGCGCCGACCGCCGCGCGCGTGCAGGCCGCCGTCGGAAAAGCGGCCGCGCCGGCAGCGCCCCGGCCCGCTGCGCCGTCGGCCGTCAACACCAACGTGCGCACGCCGCCGGCGCCGGATCCCAGCGAGCAGACCGAATACCGCTCCGAGGCGTACTACCGGGTCAAGTCGACGATCTTCAACGCGTTGATCGAGACCATCGACCTGACCCAGCTCGCGCAGCTCGATCCCGAGAGCGCGCGCGACGAGATCCGCGACATCGTCGCCGAGATCATCTCGATCAAGAACGTGGTGATGTCGATTTCCGAGCAGGAAGCTCTGCTCGACGACATCTGCAACGATGTTCTGGGCTATGGCCCGCTCGAGCCGCTCTTAGCGCGCGACGACATCGCCGACGTCATGGTCAACGGCGCCAACTCGGTGTTCATCGAAGTCGCCGGCAAGATCTCGAAGACCGGCATCCGCTTCCGCGACAACGGCCAGCTGATGAACATCTGTCAGCGCATCGTGAGCCAGGTCGGCCGCCGCGTCGACGAAGCCAGCCCCATCTGCGACGCGCGCCTGCCTGACGGCTCCCGCGTCAACGTCATCGTGCCGCCGCTGGCGATCGACGGCCCGACGCTCACCATCCGGAAGTTCCGCAAGGATAAGCTCAAGCTCTCGAACCTGGTCGAGTACGGCTCGATCTCGCCGGCTGGCGCGAAAATCCTGCAGATCATCGGCGCCTGCCGCGCCAATATCTTGATCTCCGGCGGCACCGGCTCGGGCAAGACCACGCTGCTCAATACGCTGACGGCGTTCATCGATCCGACCGAACGCGTCATCACTTGCGAAGACGCCGCCGAATTGCAGCTGCAGCAGCCTCACGTCGTACGTCTGGAAACCCGCCCGCCGAACCTCGAAGGCTCGGGCCAGGTCACGATGCGCGATCTGGTCAAGAACTGCCTGCGTATGCGTCCCGAGCGGATTATCGTCGGCGAGGTCCGCGGCAGCGAGGCGTTCGACCTGCTGCAAGCCATGAACACCGGCCACGACGGCTCGATGGGCACGCTGCACGCCAACACCCCGCGCGAGGCGCTTTCCCGTCTCGAATCGATGATCACCATGGGCGGCTTCTCGCTGCCGCCGAAAACCATCCGCGAAATCATCGTCGCCGCCGTCGACGTGGTGATCCAGGCCGCGCGCCTGCGCGACGGTTCGCGCCGCATCACCCAGATCACCGAAGTGATGGGTCTCGAAGGCGAGACCGTCATCACCCAGGACATCCTGGTCTACGAAATCCAGGGCGAAGATCAGAACGGCCGCATTCTCGGCAAGCACCGCGCAACCGGCGTCGGGCGTCCCCGCTTCTGGGAGCGCGCGCGCTATTTCGGTCTGGAGAAGGAACTCGCCCAAGCGCTTGACGAGGCGGAGAACGCTTAATGGAGATTGTCGTCGCCCTGCTCGCGTTTCTCGCCATTGGCGGGGCGGGCCTCGCTTTCGCGGGCGGCCAGCCGGCGACGGCGTCCAAGCGCGTCAAGGCGGTCGCCGGCGCCAAGGCCGTCGATCGCCGCAAGCAGGCCGTCGACACCGCTGCGCTGAAGCGCAAGCAAACCACGCAGGAAGCGCTGAAGGAACTCACACTGAGCGAAAAGCAGTCGCGCAAGCGCCGGCTCTCGGTGAAGGGCCAGCTGGCGCAGGCGGGTCTCGAGATTTCACCGATGGTGTTCTGGATTCTGTCGGCTGTGCTCGGCGTCGTTCTGGGTCTTGCCGGACTGATGATTCAGGGCTTGATCGGCGCGGCCATCGGCTTCTTCGTCGGCCTCTTCGGGCTTCCGCGCTGGGTGCTCGGCTTTCTCGTCGCCGGCCGCCAGAAGAAATTCGGCACACAGCTGGCGGACGCCATCGACGTCATCGTGCGCGGCGTGAAATCGGGCCTGCCGTTGAACCAGTGCCTGCGCATCATCGCCGGCGAGAGTCCCGAGCCGTTGAGGACCGAGTTCCAGAACCTGGTCGACAGCCAGGCCATGGGCGTGCCGCTCGATGTCGGACTGCAGCGCATGTACGACCGTATGCCGCTGGCGGAAGTGAACTTCTTCAACATCGTGCTCATCATCCAGCAGAAGACGGGCGGCAACCTGTCGGAATCGCTCGGCAACCTCTCGACAGTGCTGCGCTCGCGCAAGCTGATGAAGGAAAAGGTCAAGGCGCTGTCAGCCGAAGCCAAGGCCTCAGCGATGATCATCGGCGCGCTGCCCCTTTTCGTCATGGGCATGGTCTATTTCACGCGCCCGCAATACATCTCGATCCTGTTCACCGATCCGGTGGGCAATTTCATCCTGGTCTGCTGCGCGGTGATGATGTCGATGGGCATCTTCATCATGCACAAGATGGTCAACTTCAAGTTCTGAGCCGGATCCCATGACCAATCAGCTCATCGAAACCTTGATTGACCAGATGACGATAGCCGGCGTCCTGGGGGCCGGCGCCTGCTTTGCCACGGTGGTGACGCTCGCCGGCCCGATGCTGGCGGAAGACAAGCTCGGCACGCGTCTCAAGGAAGTCGCCAAGCGGCGCGAGGAATTGCGCAAGCGCTCGCGCGCCGAACTCGCCAAGAACGCAGGCAGCCTTCAGCACAAGAACGCCAACCAGTTCGCCAAGAGCCTGGTCGACAAGCTGCAGCTGCAAAAGGCGCTTGCCGACGACACGCTCAACGAGAAGCTGATCCGCGCCGGGCTTCGCGGCCATGCGGCGCAGACCATGTTCTATTTCTACCGCGCCGCGCTGCCGATTGCGTTCGGGCTCGTCGGCCTCTTCTACGTGCTGCTGCTCGGCCACGCCTGGCCCCTGCACTTCAAGCTGATGGCCATCGTCGGCGGCGTGGCGGTGGGCTTCTACGCGCCTAACCTCTACCTCAAGAACCGCGCCGACAACCGCAAGACCAAGATCATGGAGGCATTCCCCGACAGCCTCGACATGCTGCTGATCTGCGTGGAAAGCGGCATGTCG
>JAFEDV010000534.1 GCA_018241475.1 Pseudomonadota bacterium
TGTCACGCGTAAGCGTGACTGAGGGGAGGGCGCAACTCTCGCAAACATCGGCGCTCTCCCTGTCGCGTACTCCGTACGCGACACCTCCGCCTGGCGGGGGAGGACGAAAGCAATGCGCCATCAAATCTTACCCAAGCACCACAGCAACACGGCCTTCTGTGCGTGAATGCGGTTTTCAGCTTCGTCCCACACGGCCGAGCGTGGCCCGTCCATCACCGCGTCGGTGACTTCCTCGCCGCGATGCGCCGGCAGACAGTGCAGGAAGATGGCGTCGCGATTCGCCGCCGCCATGACATCGTCGTTCACCGCAAACGGCGGAAACGCCGCCATGCGCGCATCCTTGTCGAAATCACCCATCGACACCCAGGTGTCGGTGACGATCACGTCGGCGCCCGCGGCCGCTGTGCGCGCGTCGTTGCTCGCCGTCACATCCGCACCGGCGCCGCGCGCCGCCGCCAATTCCTGGCTCTTCGGCGGATAGGCGGCAGGTGTAGCTATTTTCAGTCGGAATTTCAGTTTCTCAGCAGCCTGCACGAAGCTCGCGCACACGTTGTTGCCGTCGCCGATCCACGCGATTGTCTTGCCTTCAACGGCGCCGAGGCGTTCCTCGATCGTCATCAGATCCGCAAGAATCTGGCACGGGTGCGAAAAGTCCGTCAGACCGTTCACCACCGGCACAGCGGAAGCCGCGGCGAAATCCACGACATCCTGATGATTGTTGGCGCGTATCATCACGCAATCGACCATGCGCGAGAGCACGCGCGCGGTGTCTTCCACCGTTTCTCCGCGCCCCAGCTGCATGTCGGCGGCGCTCATCACGATGCTGGCGCCGCCCAGTTGCCGCATGCCGATGTCGAACGAGACGCGCGTACGCGTCGAGTTCTTCTGGAAGATCATCGCCAGCGCATGACCCGCAAGTGGCGCGTCCTCGTCAAGCTTCGCCTTTGGCCAACCTGCGCGCGCGCCCTTGCGCCGATGTGCTTCGTCGAGAATGGCGCGCACGTCGGTTCTGGACAAAGGCGCGATGTCCAAGAAGTGTCGAGGTGGTTGTGTCATCGGACCGCCGGGTTCCAGCCGGCAAACGGTGTTTGATCCGGCCCGCAATTGTGTGCGTGGAACCAAAGATGACGGCTGGAAGCCGGCGGCCCAGAGCAGGGGCGCCTCACGCCCCGGCCTCCGCCATCTGCTCGGCCAACACCGCATCGATCGCATCGATCGCCTGGCTCAGCTGCGCATCCTCGATGATCAGCGGCGGCGCAAGCCTCAGCACATTGTCGCCGGCCACGCCCACCAGAACCTTGCGGTCGCGCAGCTTCGCTTGGATGCCCTTGGGATCGATCTTCAGCTTCAAGCCCCGCAGCAGACCCTTGCCGCGCGTCTCCGCCACCAGGTCGGGATGCCGGTCCTTCAGGCCTTCCAGTGCTTGACCAAGGCGGTTCGACGCTGCGCGCACGCGTTCCAGGAATTGCGGCTTCGACAACTCGTCGAAGCAAGCGTTGCCGACCGCCATCGCCAGCGGGTTGCCGCCGAACGTGGTGCCATGCACGCCTTTGACCATGCCTTTCGCGGCTTCGCGTGTGGCCAGCATCGCTCCCATCGGAAAGCCGCCCCCGACGCCTTTGGCCACCGCCATCACATCCGGCGCCACGCCTTCCCATTCATGCGCCCAGAGCTTGCCGGTGCGGCCTGCGCCCGATTGCACTTCGTCGAAGATCAGCAACAAACCGTTCTCGTCGGCCAACTTGCGTAGCGCCCGCAGGAATCCATCCGGCGCCGCTCTCACGCCGCCTTCGCCTTGCACCGGCTCGACAATGATGCCCGCCGTCGTTGGTCCCACCAAATTCTTGACCGCCTCGATGTCGCCGAAGGGCGCTTGCGCAAAGGCGGGCAGGCGCGGGCCGAAGCCCTCGAGATAGTTCGGATTGCCCGACGCATTGATCGCTGCATACGAGCGGCCGTGGAACGAGCCCTGGAAGCCGATGATGTCGACACGCTCGGGATTGCCGTTCGCCGAATGATATTTGCGCACCGTCTTCAGCGCGCACTCGATCGCCTCGGTGCCGGAGTTGGTGAAGAACACCACGTCCGCGAACGAGTGCGCGCAATACTTCGCGGCCAACTCTTCCTGACCCTTGATCTTGAACATGTTGGAGGTGTGCCAGAGCTTGTTCGCCTGCTCGGTCAGCGCCTTCACCAGCACCGGCGGCGCATGCCCCAGCGCGTCGACCGCGATGCCGGCGATGCAGTCGAGGTAGCGCTCGCCCTTGTCGTCCCAGATCCAGCAGCCTTCGCCGCGCACGAACGTCTGCTCCGGCGGGCTGTAGACCGGAAGGAGGTGGCTTTCTGCTGCGGGCATTTCTCGCGCTTCCTGAATTTTGGAAGGCGGGTTTTTGGGCCGCGCCGCGCGTGGGGTCAAGCAATATGGACCGCCGGCCTCGCCGGCATGTTCGGTGTTGGCCGGCGAGGACGCCGGCGATCCATGAAGGCTTTCGCGCCGCAGACCCGAAGCGTAAGGGACGCGGCATGAGACGCGACCAAACCATTCCCCGCGGCGAGGTGCATCGCCTGCTTCATAAATCCGACGTGCTGCAAGGCAATCCGCTGGGCGATCCCGCCACGCGCGAGCTGATCGTCTGGACGCCGCCGGATTGGAAGCCCGCCGAAAGCCTGCCGATCCTCGTCGACCTCAAAGGCTACATGAGCTCGGCGCTCGCGCACGCCAACTGGTCGCCGACATCGGAGAATGTGCCCGAGCGCCTCGATCGTCTTGCCAGCGAGGGCATGGCGCGCGCGGTCGTGGTGCTTCCCGATTGCTTCACCAAGCTGTTCGGCAACCAGTATCTCAACAGCGCAGGCAGCGGCCGCTACGCCGACTATATCTGCGACGAAATCGTTCCACTGGTGGAAAGCAAGTTCAATTGCGGCGGCAAGGGCCGGCGCGGCGTGTTCGGCAAGAGTTCTGGCGGTTATGGCGCCGCCTGGCATGGGCTGCACCGCGCCGATTTCTGGGACGCCATCTCCATCAACTCGGGCGACATGGGCTTCGACGCGCTCTACATCCCGGCGCTGCTCGACGATCTCACCTTGCTCGCCAAGCACGACAACTCGATCGAGAAGCTCTGGACCTCAACGCTCGCCAAGAAGAAGTCCAGTTTCCGCGAGCAAGTGGCGATGATGGATTTCGCGCAGAGCGCCTTTTACGATCCTGATCCGACCCAATTCCTGAACATGCGTCTGCCGCTTGATCCCTATACCGGGGAATTCATTCCCGAGCGCTGGGCCAATTGGATGGCGCACGATCCGGTGGTGATGTTCGACGAGAAGGGCAGCGAGCTGAAGAAGCTGAAGCTCATCTACATGGATTGCGGCGACCACGACAATTTCCGCATCCATCTCGGCATGCGCCGCTTCGTCAAAAAGCTGAAAGCCGCCGGCATCGCCCACACCTACGAAGAGTTCGACGACGACCACATGGATGTGGATTATCGTATGGATGTGTTCTTGCCGCTGTTGGCGCGGGCTTTGACGTGAAGTGCTAAGCACACCCAGAGTCATTCCGGACGCGACGAAGTCGCGATCCGGAACCCAGGCAAACGTCACCGTACCTTCCGAGGAATGGCGGCAAAATCGTCAGTTCATTCCAGCGCCCGCTCAAGCGCCTCAAGCCGTATGCGCGCCGCTCTATCGTTCTCGTGGTGTTTTAGGTGGGCCTTGATGCGCTTGATCTTGGCGCGGATGACGCAACCTGGCGATTGAAATACCCGCCTAAGCGGCTTGCTTTTCCGTTGCTCTGATCTTGCTTTCACTCATAGTTCTGGCCCCATCGCCAGCTTTTGTGCGTTGAAGGAAGTCGCGTGCCTGCTCGCAGCTTGGGCATTGGGTTATGCGTATGCGTGCAATGCGAGGTGCGCTCATTGGCGCTGCGGTGACTGGCGGTGCATATCGGCTTTGCCGACGCGGATCAAGTCGCGGCGAATATCGTTGAGAACTTCAAAGATCAAGGGCTCGGCTGGCAAAGCCGCATCAACGCCGCGCTGCGCAAGCAGGCGAAGCTAAAAAAGCC
>JAFEDV010000535.1 GCA_018241475.1 Pseudomonadota bacterium
CCGATTGGCGCATGGCTGATCTGCAACCGAGTTTCATCGCCGTCAGTGAAGTGCGGCCACGCCGGGAAGGGTTTTCCCTTCCATCCACTCCAAAAAGGCGCCCCCGGCGGTCGAGACGAAGCTGAAATCCCCCGCCACGCCGGCGTGATTGAGCGCCGCTACGGTATCGCCGCCGCCGGCGACGGCGATCAGCTTGCCGGCTTTGGCAAGTTCAGCGGCGTCCTGCGCGGCGATGACCGTACCCTGATCGAACGGCGGCATTTCGAAGACGCCGAGCGGGCCGTTCCAGATCAGCGTATGCGAATGCTTCATCGCCTCGCGCAGGCGGCGGATGGTTTTTTCGCCGACATCGAGGATCTTCTCGTCGGCTTGGATATCGTCGAGCCCGCACATGCGCGCGTCGGCATGCGGCTTCACTTCCTTCGCCACCACCGCGTCCAGCGGCAGCAGCAATTCGCATTTGCCCTTGGCGGCGGCGATGATCTGGCGCGCGGTGTCGGCCATGTCCTTTTCGGCGAGCGAACCGCCGATTTCCACGCCTTGCGCGAAGAGGAAGGTGTTGGCCATGCCGCCGCCGATGGCGAGCCGGTCGAGCTTGCCGATCAGGTTCCGCAATAAGTCGAGCTTGGTGGAGACCTTGGCGCCGCCGACAATGCCGAGCACCGGTCGTTTCGGATTGCCGAGCGCTGAATCGAGCGCATCGAGCTCACGCTCCATCTGCTTGCCGGCGTAAGCGGGGAGGATGTGGGCGATGCCTTCGGTGGACGCATGCGCGCGGTGCGCGGCGGAGAAGGCGTCGTTGACGTAAATCTGGCCGAGCGCCGCCATTTGCTTAGCGAGTTCTGGATCGTTTTTTTCCTCGCCGGCGTGAAAGCGCGTGTTCTCCAGCAGGATCACGCCGCCCGCTGGCAGTGCATCGATCGCCGCTTTCGCTGCGTCGCCGACGCAGTCGTCGGCGAACGCGACCGGTGAGCCGAGGAGCTTTGCCAGCGGTTCGACCACAGGCTTCAGCGACATTTCCGGCACGACCTTGCCTTTCGGCCGATCGAAGTGCGCCAGCAGCGCGACTTTGCAGCCCTTCGCCTGCAGCGCCTTGATGGTGGGAAGCGCCGCGCGCAAGCGGGTGTCGTCGGTGATTGCGCCGTCCTGCATCGGCACGTTGAAGTCGACGCGCACGAGGGCGGTGACGTTATCGGGCGCTTGTTCGATGCGGCGGAAAGTCATGCTCTACTCTATCAAACTCTAACGGCGTCATCCTGGCCGACCGAATGGGAGGCCGGGATCCAGGGGGGCTTGGACAACGGTGTTTTGTCGTCCCCTGGATCCCGGTCGCGCTCCGCGCGCCCAGGATGACGGAAGATGTTGGGACGTTACGTCTTCGGCAGCTCGACCGCGCCGGCCAGGAAATCCTGCTTTCCGAGTTGGAGACCGTTGTGACGGAGGATGTCGTAGGCGGTCGTCACGTGGAAATAGAAGTTCGGCAGCGCCACGCGGGTGAAATATTCGACGCCCGGCTGGCTCATTTTGATCTCGGGGCCAAGATTGTAATTGATGATGCGCTCGGCCGAACCTTCGAGCTCGGCGGCGCTGATTGATTTCACGACATCGATGGTGCGGGCGATGCGGCCGCGGATGCCTTCGATGGTGGCCATGTCGCTTTCCGCAAAGTCCGGGGGCGTCTGGCCGGCGAGGCGGCACTGGCAGTTTTTCGCCCAGGCGGTGGCGATATGGATCTGGCCGCGCAGCGGCAGCATGTCTGGCGCCAGCCGCGCCGAGAGCAGCACTTCCATGTCGAACTTCTTCGTCTTCGCGTACTCCTCGGCCTTGTCGAGCCAGGTGTTGAGATTGTTGAGGAGCGTCACGAACATGGGCGCCGTGATCGCGTGCATGGAGAGCTTGCTCATGTAATCAAGTCCTTGGCGTTCAGGCCGAGCCAATACGAGCCGGCCAGGATGGCGATGATGACGGAAACGGCGAGCGCTGTCTGGCTCGCCCAGATCGCGCCGTGCAGGCGGTTGAGCACCCGGCGGCGAGACCAGCTCCAATAAGCCAGCATCGCGAACGCCACCAGTCCCGTTAGCCACAAAGGCGCGTCGAAAAGGCCGCAGCCAAATGCTGCAATCGCGAAACCGCCGTCGCAGGCGGCGACCGTGAAATCATCGAGACGGCGCGTGGACATGGACGCGAGCATGCGTCGCCGGCGCCGTTTACGCTGTGGCGTTCACCGGGGCGGCGATCATGTTCGCCCTACGGGTGCAGATAGTCGAGCAGTCCCGCAAGCGCGACGCCGATCCACGGGAACGCAAAGCCCGTTGCGATGCCATAAGCCATGGCGGGGATGTCAGTGCGGGTTGACGGCGCACTGCGCGCGAACAGGAACTCCCAGCCGATCCAGCTGGCGAACAATCCGAGCAGCATGGCCCAGAAGTTCAGATGCAGCTTGTCGACCGCAAGCCAGGCAAGTGCAAAGCCCACCGCTAGCCCCCATGCCTGCGCTTTGGCGAAGGCGGGGAGTTTGCGGAGATCAGGGAGCTTCATTCCCCCGTTCCCCGGACAAGCCGCGCAACGCGCGGCGCTGATCCGGGGTCCATCGTTTGTGCAAGCGCGGAGCGTGCGGCGTCTGCTTCAAAAATAGACCCCGGACCTCCGCTTCGCTTCGTCCGGGGAACGTTGATCATCAAATCAGCTTCGCGAACTTCACCGCCACGTCGGCCATGCGGTTGGAGAAGCCCCATTCGTTGTCGTACCAGGAGAGGATCGAGACGAACGTGCCGTCGACCACCTTGGTTTGATCCATGTGGAAGATGGAGGAGTGGGGGTCGCCGTTGAAGTCCGACGAAACGTTGGCGACCGTCGTGTAGGCGAGGATGTGCTTCATCTGGCCGTCGGCGGCGGTCTTGATGGCGGCGTTGATCTCATCCTTCGTCGTTGCGCGCTGGGCGACGAACTTCAGATCGACCACCGAGACGTTCGGCGTGGGAACACGCATCGAAATGCCGTCGAGCTTGCCCTTCAGTTCCGGGATGACCAGGCCAAGCGCCTTGGCGGCGCCGGTGGAGGTGGGGATCATGTTCAGGCCAGCGGCGCGGGCGCGGTAAATGTCCTTGTGGAACACGTCAAGCGTGGGCTGATCGTTGGTGTAGGAGTGGATGGTGGTCATCAGCCCGTGCTGGATGCCGACACTATCGTTCAGTACTTTGGCGACCGGCGCCAGGCAGTTGGTCGTGCACGAGCCGTTGGAGATGACCTTGTGGTCCTTGTTGAGGCCCTCATCGTTTACGCCGAGCACGACGGTGTAGTCGGCGCCGTCCGACGGGGCCGAGACGATCACCCGCTTTGCGCCGGCCTCGAGGTGGACGGCGGCTTTGTCGCGCGCGGTGAAGATGCCGGTGCATTCCATGGCGATGTCGACGCCGAGCGCCTTGTGCGGCAGCTCAGCCGGGTTCTTGATCGCCGTAACCTTGATCTTGCCGCGGCCCACATCGATCCAATCCTCGCCCGATTTCACTTCGCCCGGGAAACGCCCGTGGACGCTGTCGAAGCGGAGGAGGTGCGCGTTGGTCTCGACCGGGGCGAGATCGTTGATCGAAACCACTTCGATATCGGTGCGCCCGGATTGGACGATGGCGCGCAGAATGTTGCGTCCGATGCGCCCGAACCCATTGATGGCGACTTTGACCGACATGCCTTGCTCCTCGTGATTTGATCTCGTGCTCCCCCGCTAGGGGGAGCTGGCAGCGCGAAGCGCTGACTGAGGGGGCAGCGCGGAACAAGCGAACATCGGCGCGCCCACCCCTCCGTCGTCTGCTTCGCAGACGCCACCTCCCCCGAACGGGGGAGGACGGGCGAATGTTGCTCGCTAGATAACGGCTGCGCTGCATTCGGTCTACGCGCGGAACGGCAAAGCTGGTTTCAACGAATCAGACAAAGGCGTAACAATTCGTCGCAATGGCGAGCGATTCCCTCCCGGACGATCGCGAGATCGCTGAACAGGCGCGGCGCTTGGCGCTGGCGCTCGATGTCATTGAAGCGCGGCTCGACGGGCTGGGTATTGGCGCGGCGCCGGATGCAATCGCCGACGCCCTGGCCGACCCAGTCCGCGCCTTTGACGCCGCCGTTCGGGAGGCAAGCCGCCGATGACGGCCACCGTTCGCATCCTTGGCGAGGACTTTCGGCTTGAATGCAGCGCCGGCGATCGGCGGCGCATCGAGGATTTGGCGAAGGCGCTGGCAGCGCGGTTGGGCGAAAGCGGCGAGACGACAGAGCTGCGCAAGCTGATCCTGGCGGCGCTCTCGCTCATGGACGAGTCGCAGACAACCGGTGCGGCGCTGGCGCGGGCGCGCGGCGAAATCGAACGCCTGAACGATATGGTCGCCGAGGCGCGGATCGAAGCGGCGGAGGGGGTCTGCGTTCCCCAGGACCAGGGCCGAGTCAAGGCGCTGCGCACCGGCACGGCTTGAGGCGCGCGTCGCGTGCGCTTAGATTCGCTTTGGGCGGTTGCTGTGGCGTGCGAGAGGTACTTGCATCCCTGGGACCGTATCATCTCTCTCGGGAGCTGGCTCTGTTCCGGATCGTGGTCTGGAACACCTGGCGCCCACCTAGTCGTGCTAGGGTTCGAGAGGATGGGTATGCCTTCCGGCGCATATGGCCCGCCCAACTTTGTGTGCTGCGATGAGTGACACTGAACTCGACGCCGCCAAAGCCGATGCGCGCATGCTGATGCGGGCCGAGCGTGCGGCGGTCGTCGCAGGCGATGCGCCGCTCAAGCTGATCGAAAACTTTCCGCTGGAATTGGCGACGCTGTCGCCGGTGGCGGGCTATTGGCCTGTCGGCAGTGAGATCGATGGCCGGCCTTTGCTGGCCGCGTTGGCGAAGGCGGGTCGCGTCGTGGCGTTGCCGCGCATGGAGACGCGAGCGGGACCGGCGCGGTTTCTGGCATGGCGCAGCGGCGAGGCGCTGACCGCGGACGCCTTCGGCGTGCCGGCGCCGCCGCCGACCGGCGCCGATCTGGCGCCGCGCCTCATCCTCGTGCCCTTGCTGGCGTTCGACCGCGCCGGACACCGGCTCGGCCAAGGCGGCGGACACTATGACCGCATCATCTCGCTTTATCGCGCGCATGGCTGCGTGGCGGTGGGCTTGGCTTACGCCGAGCAGGAGATGGGTTTGACGCCGCACGGCGCGCACGACGCGCACCTCGACTGGGTGATCACGCCGAAAGAAGCGATCCGCTGCGGGCGTGGCGATGGCTTGCGTGGAACGAGTTTGATTTAGCGGCGCACCCATTCCCGGGACGATGCGAAGCATCGAGCCCGGGACCCATAGACGCAATGGTTCAGAACGACATGCACGCGTACGGCGTCACTCGCGGTGCTGGCCTGTGTTAATGGGTCCCGGACTTGGCGCTGCGCGCCAATCCGGGAATGGGTGAAGCAGCGTGGCCCAAACAAGGCGGCGATGCTAGATCGGAGCGCGCGCAACGGAGCCGAGTATGGTTGACGACAAGATGCAGCTTCTGGAAGTCATCCCCGTCATCCGCATGTTCGACGTCGCCAAGGCGACAGAGTTCTACGTCGACTTTCTCGGCTTCACCGAGGATTGGCGTGGAGAAATCTTTCCCGGCGCGCCGCTTTACATGCAGATTTCACGCGGGCCGGTGAAAATACATCTGAGCGAACATCACGGCGACGCATCACCAGGCGTGACCATCGTCGTGCAAATGACGGGCATCAAGGCGCTGCATGCCGAGCTCAACGCGAAGAACTACAAGTTCAACCGCCCCAGTTTGGAAGAGATGCCCTACGGCGCGACAATCATGCATGCCATCGATCCGTTCGGAAATCGGCTTCGTTTCACCGAAAGCCACGACCGATAGTGTCTCGCTCACGCGATTGCGGTTCTGAGCTTGAGAAGCGCGGGTCTGGCCGCTAGAAGCCCGCCCTCAGGATTACTCGACATGGCCGGCCATTCCAAATTCGCCAACATCATGCACCGCAAGGGCGGGCAGGATAAGAAGCGCGCGCAGGCGTTCACCAAGATCGCGCGTGAAACCTAGGCGGCGGTGAAGCTCGGGGGCGCCGACCCCAATTCCAACCCGCGTCTCTTCCGAGCCATGGCCGCCGGGCGCGCCATGAACATGCCCAAGGACAACATCCAGCGCGCCATCGACAAGGGCGGCGGCGCCGGCGCTGAGAACCTCGATGAAATCCGCTACGAAGGGTTCGGCCCG
>JAFEDV010000536.1 GCA_018241475.1 Pseudomonadota bacterium
GGCAAACACGCGCTGCATCGTCACCGAGTCTTCTGCCGTGCGCGCGATACGCTCCAGTTCGTCAACTTCGCGCGTGCTGAGCGCGGCGTCGGCAGAGCGTGGCGCAACCTTATAAACGCCCGGCAGCGCAGTCGGCGCCACCGTCTCGGCCGCATCGAAGAGCTCTTCCTTGATTTTTTCGCCGGGGCGCAAGCCGGTGAACTCGACGCCGATCTTGCGCCCGGAGCGCGCAATCATTTCGCGGCCCAGCTCAAGGATCGACACCGGATCGCCCATTTCCATGAAATAGGCGCCCGACTCATCGCTGCTGCGCGTTACCCCCAAGATCAGCCCGACGGCTTCCTCGACCGACATGAAAAAGCGTTCCATGTCGGGGTGCGTCACCTCAAGCGGGCCGCCGGCGGCGATCTGGGCGCTGAAGCGCGGCAGCACCGAGCCCTGCGATCCGATCACATTGCCAAAGCGCACCGACTTCAGCGTCATCGCTGCGCTGTGCTCGCGCTCAAACCCCAGCAGGTACAGCTCAGCCAGGCGCTTGGTGGCGCCCATGACGCACACTGGCGAGGCCGCCTTGTCCGAGGACACCAGCGTAAAGTTCTGCGCGCCGGCGCGGTGCGCCGCGGCAAGCGTATTGCGCACACCAGCCAGGTTGGTGAGCACACAAGCCCCCGGATGCCGTTCGCCGAGGTGCACGTGCTTCAGCGCCGCGGCGTGGATGACGATGTCCGGCTCAACGCGCGCAAGCCAGCGCTCGATCCGGACGCTGTCGCGAACATCGCAGAGCGCATCGATTACGTCCAAGCGGCGATCGATGCGACTGACGCGCTCCAGCGCATCGAGCAGGCCGTGATCGAACTGGTCAAGCAGAACGAGGCGGCGGCATTGCCAAGCCGCCAACTGCTCGGCGATCGCCGAACCTATGCTGCCTCCCGCGCCGGTTATGACGATGGCCTTGTCGCCATAGAAGTCGTGCAGTTCGTCCAGCAGAACAGCGTGCGGCCGCTTCAGCACCTCCATCCCATCCCCTCCCGCGGGTGGCGCCCCGAACGTTACGTCACCTCTAGCAGCTTGGCCGGCTTGACCGCCAGACCGGCGAGGTTCGCGCCCTGCGCCAGTGCCAATTTCGCAACGCTCTCGCTATCGACAACAAATTTTCGAGTAGTCTCGAAGCTTAGACGCAGCTAGCCCACAATACCGTCGGCCGCGTTCGCAACAAATTTGTGTGAGACAACAAGACTCTCGGGGAAGCCAAGTAAGTGCCATGATTTCTCGAAGTGAGATTTCCAAGAATGACTGAGTTGAGGTTGGCGCCGCGCCTGGCGTGAATTATCCACATCAACCTAGCGCCCAACAAACATCAATTCGAAGCCTGGTGGACGCGGACGTCAGCCCCAGACCTGGATGAAGCTGGCGAGATTGGGCAGCACATCCACCAGGCCGTGCAGCAGCACCGCAAGCAACAGGCTCTTGGTGCGCATGTAGATCACGCCAAAGAGCACGCCCATCGGCGACAAGGTTGCGATCGTGTAGGCCGCAACCTGAAGCGGATCGTGAGACCAGCCGTCAACGCCTGGGCCGCCTCGTAGGTAGAGCCCGGGGGCGTGCGCGAGGCCAAACAGCAGCGCAGTGACAGCCACGCCCGCAGCCGGAGACCTGAGCAGCGCCGCGAGTCGTGTCTGCAGGACGGCGCGATAGAGAAACTCCTCGTTGAGACCGGCCTCCAGCGCGATCCACACGAAACTCGCGGGCGCCGCCCATGCAAGCAGCGCAGCCGACGGATGCTGATTGGCGATCTGTTGCAAGCTTGGACTGATCGCTGAGAGCAAGGCGAGGAAAACCACGCCAAGAACGATCAGTGTGCGCCAGAACTTGCGCCCCTTGAGGCCAGCCTGGAAAAGCGGGCGCAGCTTGGCGCCGAGCAGCCCGAGGAGGATGCAAGGCAACCCGACGTGGACGATCAATTTGAGCGCCAGCACCAGCAGCTCTTGTTCGCGGCCTGGCGGCAGCACGTATCGCGCCCAGCTCATGCCGAAGACAAGAAAGACGACTGCGTAGAGCGCAAGATAAACGAGTAGCACGCCGCTCTCGAGCGCCGGGCGCGCCACAGGAATCGCGGGCGCCTGCACGCCAAGCGTAAGCAGCCACGCGAGGCCGCTCAGCGTCACGCCGAAAATAACGAACACGGTGACTGCGTCGGTCCAGCCGCCGCCAGTGCGCGCAAGATAGAGAACCGCCCCGCCCCACACAGCGAGATAAGTCGCGGCCGCTATGCCGAGCGGCGTCCAGTTGATTTTGGCAGCTGACGCCAAGGCCCCCTCCCGCTTCCAAGCTCGGGAGATGCAGCCCGATCCCCGCGCAGATGCGCGCGGGCTAAAGCCTAGTGGCTTTGGCCGCGCCAAACCGCCTTATAGGCCAGATACAGGAGCGCCGAGAGCACGAGCAGGAAGATGATCACTTGCACGCCCATGGTTTTGCGCGCCTCCATGTGCGGATCGGCGGCCCATTGCAGATACTGCGCGACGTCGCGAGCCATCTGATCGCGCGTGGCTGTCGTGCCGTCCGAATACGTCACCAGCCCATCGCTCGCCAGCGGCGGCGGCATCGAGATCAGCCGGCCGGGGAAATAGTCGTTGACGTATTGCGTGCCGCGCATCTCCCCGGTGTAGCCGGTGAGGATCGAGAACACGTACGCCGCACCGCCGGCGCGGGCCAAAGTGATGACCGAAAGATCCGGCGGCAGCGCGCCGTTATTGGCCGCGCGTGCGGCGTACTCGTTCGCGAACGGATTACGGAAATGATCCGATGGCCGCGCCGGGCGCTGCGTGACTTCACCGGTGGTCTGATCGATGTCCGGCACTTGGAAGCCGGCGGCTATTGCGCGCACGTACGGATTGTTCACGACGTCTACATATTCGCCGTGTTCGCCCGCCGGCAGGCCGACGCGATTTTCCATCTCGCCGGTTTGGTGATTGCGCACGCTGTATTCCGCGAACGGGCCGCCTGGCTCGCCCAGATTTCGGTACGAAAGGTGCTCCATCGAATGGCAGGTCGAGCAGACTTGCGCGTAAACCTGGAAGCCGCGTTGCACGGCGGCCATGTCGTACGAGCCAAGCGGGCTCTGGAACGAAAAGTGCACGTCTTTCGGCGGTCGCCCTTCGTTCGCGGCGTAAGCGGACCCGCCGAGAGCAACAGCCGCAACAGCCGCGGCGATAGCGATCCTCCGCAGCATTACGATGCTCCCTGGGTTTGGCCGAGCACGGACTTGGCGATGGTGTCCGGCACGCGATTGGGTTTTTCACGCAGACCCAAGAGCGGCAGCAGCACGATGAAGAAGAAGAAGTAGTAGGCCGTCAGCAGCTGGGCGAAGCGCGTCACGGTGAACTGGAACGGCGCTTCGCGCTTGATGGCGACGAACGGCGACGAACCGCCGATCTGCGCCTTCGCCGCGGTGATTTCGGCTTCCAGATCGTCCGAGGTCGCGGCCGTGATCACACGGGTTTCCGGCGAACCACGGCTCACCCCTAGCGCCAGCGCGGTGGTGCCGCTTTCACGAACGACGGAAGTCATTGTGGCGCCTTGCGCCCGCAGTTGCGCCTCGGCCGCGTCGGAAGCCGCCTGGAACGCGGCAGGCGAAGCCACTTGGATGCGCTGTTGGCTTGTCTGCCCGTTCGCGATCCAGTTCAGCGTCGCGCGGAACGAGCCGGGTTGAGCCAAGACGGTGCTGGGATTTTGCCCGCCGCACCAGCCGAGCGCTAGCGCTACCGCGACAAAGATCATGAACCACCAGCGCGCCGCGGGGCGATACCGCATCGAGCGAACGCGCGAAGTGTCGAGCCATGGCAGGATGAAGAGCACGCCGATCGAGGCGAACATCGCAAACACGCCGGCCGTCTTGGAATCGATCGGGCCGATGTTGAAATCGAAGGCCCGCAAGATCGCGTAGAACGGCAACAAGTACCATTCCGGCACAATTTCCGACGGCGTCTGCACTGGGTTGGCGGGGATGAAGTTATCCGAATGCCCGAGCGCCTGCGGCATGAAGAACACGAACGTCGCAAACAGAATGAGGAAGAGCGATGTAGCGAACAGGTCCTTCATCGTCGCGTATGGGGTGAACGGGACGGTGTCGTCCTTGGTCTTGGGCTCGACCCCGGTGGGGTTGTTCTGCCCGGCTTCGTGCAGCGCCCAGACGTGCAGGACGACAACGCCCGCGATCACAAACGGCAAGAGATAATGCAGCGAGAAGAAACGGTTGAGCGTCGGCTGGTCGATGGCGCCGCCGCCGCGGATCCAGACTTGGATGCTCTCGCCGACGAACGGGATAGCGCCGAGGATGTTGGTGATAACGGTCGCGCCCCAGAACGACATCTGCCCCCACGGCAGCGTGTAGCCGAGGAACGCCGTCGCCACCATCAGCACATAAATGAGACAGCCGAGGATCCAGAGGACCTCGCGCGGCGCCTTGTAGGAGCCGTAATAGATGCCGCGGAACATGTGAACATAGACGGCGAGGAAGAACATCGACGCGCCAACGGCGTGAAGGTTCTGGATCAGCCAGCCGAACGGGACGTCGCGCTGAATGCGCTGCACGCTCGCAAAGGCGTCGTGGATGTTGGGTTGGTAGTGCATCGCCAGCACGATGCCGGTGACGATCTGCACGCCCAGACAAAGCGACAGCATCGCCCCGAACGTCCACCAGTAATTGATGTTTCGCGGCGTTGGGAACGCGACGAAGCTATCGTGGGTGAGCCGTATGATGGGCAGGCGCTTGTCAAGCCAGCGCGTAAAACCAGATTTCGGCTCGTAGGTGGAAGATCCGCTCACGTATTTCGCTCCCCCGGCTCTATCAGCCGATGCGGATGGATGTGTCGTTCAGATAGACGTATGGCGCTACGTACAGATTCTTCGGCGCCGGGCCCTGCCGGATGCGGCCGGAAGTGTCGTAGTCCGAGCCGTGGCAGGGGCAAAACCAGCCGCCGTAATGGCCTCGATAGCCGGGGTCGAACGACGGCAGCGGCACGCAGCCGAGGTGCGTGCAATTCGCTTGCAGAATCAGCCACTCGGCCTTGCCCGGCGAGCCGTTCGACTGCTTGGTGCGGTCTTCGTCCATCTGCGGATCTTTGAGCTGCGCGTAATCGTCCCGCAGCGCCTGGCTGATCTCAGCGGGCGTGCGGTGACGCACGAACACCGGCTTGCCCTGCCAGATTGCCTTGATCTCCTGCCCGACTGGAATCTGGCTCAAATTCACTTCCGTCGTCGACATGGCGCGCGTATCGGCCGCGGGATTCATTTGGTCGATGAAGGGCCAGATTGTCGCGGCGGTCCCGACGGCGCCGACCGCGCCAGCCGCAATGAAAATGAAATCGCGGCGCGTGGTCTCGAGGGTCTCGTGTGCGCCGCCCGCAGTTGCTTCAGCCACCGCAATTTTCTCCGCTTCCGTTCGGCGGCGAAGCTAGGCTAGTCCGGGACGCTTGCAGCGCGCGGCGCGTCGCCGCATGCCGGATCAAGTCCCCGATTTTCGCCCCGATTCTCCGACTGCGGAGGCCATAACGTGCGGCTCGCCCTGTATCAACCGGACATCCCGCAGAATCTCGGCGCGGCCATTCGCCTCTCCGCCTGCTTGGGCGTTCCCCTCGATGTGATCGAGCCATGCGGGTTTCCGTTGACCGACGCATCCTTGAAGCGCGCGGCGCTCGACTACGGCGACAAGGCGCGCGTGATGCGCCATGCCAGCTTCGAAACGTTCGCGACAGCGCCCGAGCGCGAGGCGGGCCGCCTGGTGCTGGTCGAGACCGATGGCGCAACCCGCTTCCAGAACTTCGACTTTTCCACAGGCGACACGCTCATCTTTGGGCGCGAAAGCGCCGGCTCGCCGGGCGAACTCTATCGCGCGGCCCACGCGAGCGTCCGGGTTCCGATGGTGCGCGGCCTGCGCTCCCTCAATGTGGTCGCGGCCGCCGCAGTGGTATTGACGGAGGCGCTGCGGCAGACCGGCGCGTGGGAGAAATTGGATTGAACGACATTAGTTTCGAACCGTCCCTCAGAGTCATTCCTTACGCGCGGAGCGCGATCCGGAATAACTCAGTTAGGGGTCCGCGCTCATGAGCGCCGACGAGCGTAAACAGCGCGCACGCCAATGGTTCGAAAGCCTCCGCGACCAGATTTGCGCCGCGTTCGAGGCGCTCGAGGATGAAGCGCCGGCGGCGCTCTATCCGGGCGCGCCGGGCCGGTTCGTGCTTACGCCCTGGAAGCGCGGCGACGGCCAAACCGATGAGGGCGGCGGCGTCGCCGGCATGATGCGCGGGCGCTTCTTCGAGAAGGTCGGCGTTCATGTCTCGACCGTCCACGGGAAATTCAGTCCCGAGTTCGCGGCGCAAATTCCGGGCGCCGCGGAGGACCCGCGCTTCTGGGCGTCAGGCATTTCGCTGATCGCCCATATGCGCAATCCGCACTGCCCCGCGGCGCACATGAACACGCGCCACCTTGTGACCACGCAATGGTGGTTTGGAGGCGGCGGCGATCTCAATCCTACGCAGGCCTACCAGCGCGACCATGCCTACCCAGACGTGGAGGCGTTCCACGCGCCGTATCGCGCCGCCTGCGACCAGCACCATTCGTCCTACTACCGTCGCTTCAAGAAATGGGCCGACGAATATTTCTACCTGCCGCATCGTCTCGAAATGCGGGGCGTCGGCGGCATCTTCTACGATCGGCACAATACCGGCGATTGGGAGAAAGACTTCGCCTTCACACAGGACGTCGGACGCGCATTTCTGGAAGCCTATCCGCCGCTGCTGCGCAAACACATGCAGGAGCAATGGAGCGAGGCCGATCGCGAGGAGCAACTGATCCAGCGCGGCCGCTACGTCGAATTCAACCTGCTCTACGACCGCGGCACCACGTTCGGCCTGAAGACCGGCGGCAATGTCGAGAGCATCCTCTCCTCGATGCCGCCGGTCGCGAAATGGCCTTGATATGGACCGCCGGCGCCTCGCGGGCGTGCGCGGATTTCGGCCAGCGAGACGCTAGCGCGGCTGCACGTTGTCGCGCAGCCACATCGCAAACTCGGCTTCGTCGATTTCGGATGCGGCGAGCGACAGCATCATCGCCAAGCATTCTTCGTCCGACGCGACCAATTCGAATCCATTGGCCGCGAGGAACAGTTCGCACGCGACAAACGCGGTTCGCTTGTTGCCGTCGATGAAGGGATGGTTGCGGGCGATGCCGAACGCGTAGGCAGCCGCCATCGCGACCACATCGCCTTCGCCATAGGCGTGCAGGTTCTGCGGCCGCGCCAGCGCCGACTCGAGCAAACCTTCGTCGCGAACACCTGCTGCGCCACCATGCTCCGCGAGCTGGCGGTTGTGGATGGCAAGGACGAGGTCTTTGGAGAGCCAGCGCGGCTCGGTCATTGCGCCAACGCCTTCAACACCTTGCGCCGCTTGCGCATGATGTCATCCGCCAGCCGCATTAGTTCGGCCGTCTCGCTGTCATCCGCCGTCAGCGCCACACCATCCGGCGTGTCAGTGACCGTGAGTTCGTCGCCCTCGCCGACCCGGAGCTTGGCCAGCACCTCCTTCGGCAACACCACGCCCAGCGAATTGCCGACCCGGCGTACTTTGAGGGTGCGGCCGGTGGAGCGCGCAGGGGCGTCCGCCTTGAAGGTCGCCTGCTCGGTATCGGAAACGCCGGGATTCTTGGGCTTCTTGGTCATGGGGGGGCCAACCTAAGTTATAACAGATGTTATAACAAGTCCCTAAGCCTTTATTTTTAGGCCATTCCCTGCGCCACCGCCTTCAGCCGCTCGATCACCGAGAGCTTATCGTCGGGAAAATCGGCGTCGATCCACCAGGCTTCGACCTCGCGCATCACTTGGCCAACCTTCGGTCCCGCCGGCACGCCGGCGGCCATCACTTCATCGCCGCTGAGCGGCAGTTTTGGCGGCGTCCACATCTGCGCGTGCGCGATCAAGGCGCGCCAGGCTTGCGCCTTCTCGCCGCCGACGGCGGCCCACGCCAGCATGACGCGATCACGGAAAGCTTGGTTGCCGATCGTATAGATCGCCCGGCGCATTTCGCGCAGCGACATGTAGGAGGTGATCTTCACCTCGTCGCCGAGCGCGGCGACCAGCCGGTCGCGCTCTTCGTTCGACAGCTTCAGCCGCCGCGCCAGCGCCTTGCCGGCTTCCTGAGTCGGCAATGCAGCCGCAACCCGCGTCATCGCGTCGACCGGTAGCATCAGTTCGGCTTGCAGCGTGCAGAGCGCATCGAGGCGCGCTTCGTTGCTCAGTTCCGGCAGCGCGCGCGCAGCAACCTCGATCGCCTTCATGCCCTCCCACGCCGCGCGCGGATCGGGCGCCTCGAGCAGCTTCTTGGTTTCCTTCCACACGCGCTCGACCGAGAGCTGATCGAGGCCCATGATCAATTCCGCACAGGCTCGCAGGCCATGCGGGTCGAGCGGACCTTTCGCGTACCAGGCATTGAAGCGGAAGAATCTGAGGATGCGCAGATAGTCCTCGCGGATGCGCTGGTGTGCGTCGCCGATGAAGATGACGCGACCTGCGTGCGCATCCTCGAGCCCGCCGCCGGTGGGATCGTGAATTTGGCCGGTCGCATCGGCGTAAAGCGCATTCAGCCGGAAATCGCGCCGCTGCGCGTCCTCTTCCCAGCTCTCGCTGAACGCCACCGTGGCGCGGCGGCCATCGGTCGACACATCGCGGCGCAAAGTGGTGACTTCAAACGGCCGGTGATTGACGACGACTGTCACAGTGCCGTGCTCGATCCCCGTCGGATGCGCGGCAAAGCCGGCCTTGATCGCGATCTCCGCCACTCGATCCGGTGTGAGCTGCGTGGCGATGTCGATATCATCGACCTCGCGCCCCATCAGTGTATTGCGCACACAGCCGCCGACAAACCGCGATCCGCTCGGGCGCGCGGTTTCAAGCGCGGAAATCAGCGCTTGGGTCTCCGGCGCTTTGAACCAAGCCGCGTGCTGGATGCTGGCCGTCATCCCCTTCTCCCTTGCGGAGAAGGGGTAAGGGGATGAGGGGCGGCCAAACGTGCGCGGTGTGCGCGTGTTGAGCGCCGTATCACGTTCTTCAATGAGCGCGGCAGCTGAACGCCCCTCACCCCCTGCCCCCTCTCCGCAAGGGAGAGGGGGTTCTTGCGCGCACACTCACTCATACAACCTCTCATACAGGGCGCGGATCATGCCTGCGGTCGCGCCCCAGATGAAGTGACCTTGGTAGGGCATCGCCCAATAGAAACGCTGGCGGCCGCGGAATTCGGCTTCGCGCTTTTCGTGATTGGCGGGGTTCATCAGGAACTCCAGCGGCGCTTCGAACACGCTCGCCACTTCGCGCGGATCGAGCGTGAGATCGAATCCGGGTTCGACGAGGCCGACGATGGGCGTGACGCGATAGCCGGTGATGGTGTCGTAACGATCCCAGGCGCCAATGGGTTCGATGAAGCGCCGCGCCAACCCCACCTCTTCTTCCGTCTCACGCAGCGCCGTTTCAACAGCGCTCGCATCACTGGCGTGCACACGCCCGCCCGGAAACGAGATCTGCCCCGGATGCGCCGGCGTCTCCTTGGCGCGCTCGGTGAAGAGCATGGTCCAACCGCTGGGGCGCTTGATGATCGGCGCGAGCACTGCGGCAGGCCGCACCTCGGGATGATTGTCCCAGCCGGGATTGAGATCGTTGTCGCTGCGCGTGCGCGCTTCGTCAGCGATGCGGTCAACGGCATCGAGCTTGGTGCGCAATAGGCGTTCGAAGGCCGCGCTCATCTTCCCCTCCCCTTGCGGGGAGGGGATCGAGGGGTGGGGTGAGCCTCGATGTTTAAGAGCTCGCGGCACGCACGTGCGTTCAGGTACTGCAATGACGGCGCTTCACCCCACTCCCTGCCCCCTCCCCTCAAGGGGAGGGGGTGAATGTGCGTAACCGATTTCACAGCGCACCTAACTCCCACCACACGCCCCCGCTCCACACACCGAGCTTGCCATTGCGGCGCTCGCTCCATTCGATCATCTCATAGAATGGGGCGCGGAGGATGCGGGCTTCGAGGCGGCCGCGCACCAACACATAGGGGCGCGACTCGTCGCCGTTATAGCTCACACGGATCGGCCGCTCCGGCCCCGCCACTGTCACGTCGCCGACATTGGTTGTGAACACGATGTTCTGTTCGCGCCCTCGTCCATCGCGATCGGCGCGAACAGCCAGGAACGGCGCATCCTCGACACGGACCCGGATCTTCTCAACCGGCGTTACCAGATACGTCTCGCCGTCCGCGTCCTTGCGGAGGATCGAGGCGAAGAGGCGGACCAGGCTCTCGCGCGTCATGCGAGTTCCCTCATGCAGCCACGTTCCGTCGCGGAGAATTTCGAGGCCGGCATCGCCACAATGGGTTGGATTCCAAAGTTCGACTGGGGGCAGGCGCTTTTCGGACGCCGGCCCGCCCGTCGCGCTGGCCTTGAGCGCGGCGACCAATTGCTCCAGGGACGAACTCGTGACGCTTCCCATGATCCCACAGATGAAATTGGTCTGCCCGCGAACGGGAACGGCCTTAAATACGCCCCCATACAAGCGAGCTTCGCCTCAATGAGCAATGTCACTGAGAGGGACGCCCAGGCGGTTGTCAGCGAGGCCGAGCAGGCCGGTGAGACGCTGGCGCGCGTCCGCGATGAAATCGGCAAATCGGTGTTCGGCCAGGAGCGCGTCGTCGAGATGACGCTGGCAGCGGTGCTGGCGGGCGGACACGTGCTGCTGGTCGGCGCGCCGGGCTTGGCCAAGACGCGACTAGTCGAAGCGATGGCGCGGGTGCTGGGGCTGGATTGGGCGCGCGTGCAATTCACGCCGGACCTTATGCCGGCCGATATACTCGGCAGTGAAGTTCTGGATCAGGGCGCGACGGGCCAACGGCAATTCCGCTTCGTGAAGGGTCCGATCTTCACGCAGCTGCTGATGGCGGACGAAATCAACCGCGCCAGCCCACGCACGCAATCGGCGTTGTTGCAAGCGATGCAGGAATATCATGTGACAGTGGCCGGCCAGGCATACGACGTGCCGCGGCCTTTCCATGTGTTGGCGACGCAGAATCCGATCGAGCACGAAGGCGCCTATCCTTGGCCGGAGGCCCAACTTGTGCGCCTCCTCCTGCAAGTCGATGTGCCCTACCCGGACGCGGAGATCGAACGGCGCATCCTGATCGAGACAACCGGCTTGGGCGAGGTGACGCCGCCGGCGGTGCTCGATGCGAACGGGCTGATCCGTTTACAGCAATTGGTGCGGCGCATGCCGGTGGGCGAAAAAGTGCTTGCCTGCATTCTCGAACTGGTGCGCTCGGCGCGACCCGGGTCGACGCATGATCAGCGCGTCAATCAGCACGTCGCGTGGGGCCCCGGCCCACGTGCCGGGCAAGCTTTGATGCTGGCCGTGCGCGCACGCGCCCTGCTGCGCGGGCGTTTAGCGCCGTCGATCGACGATGTGGTGGCGCTGGCTCGGCCGGCGCTGGTGCATCGCATGCAGCTCTCCTTCGGCGCGCGCGCCGAAGGCTTGGACATCGACACATTGGTCGATGAACTCGCGGAGCGCGCGGCTTGATGACGAGCGCAACTCTAAGCCCTCCCCCCTTGCGGGGGAGGGTTGGGTGGGGGGGCGATCAGAATAGAGCGCATCACCGCAAGCTGCGCTCAATCCGGAACGCCCCCCACCCCCTAACCCCCGCCCCGCAAGGGGGCGGGGGAACGTCGTGACCGATGCTGCCCGCCTTGACGCACTAGCGCTCGCCGGCGATCTGCCGGGCGTACTCCTGGACGCGCGCCGCCTGGCCGCCGCCGCGCCAGGCTTTCACGGCCGCCGCCGCGCCGGCCAAGGCGAAGCGTTCTGGCAATATCGCGATCATCGTCCTGAGGATGGCGCGCGTCTGGTCGATTGGCGCCGCTCGGCGCGCGGCGACCGACTCTACGTGCGCGAGCGCGAACGCGAAGCCGCGCAGACGGCGTGGTTCTGGATCGATCCTTCGCCTGGCTTCGATTGGAGCTCCGACACCAGACGCACCACCAAGCTGCGCCGAGCGCGCACGATTGCGCTGGCGCTGGCGATTCTGCTTGCGCGCGGCGGCGAGCGCGTCGGCGCAATCGGACGAGCCCCGCGTGTGGGCGCACACGCAAGCGATCGCCTCGCATT
>JAFEDV010000537.1 GCA_018241475.1 Pseudomonadota bacterium
GTAGTTGATGATGACGGCCTTCGCGCCGCGCACGGCCGCACCCACCGCGAGCGCCGCGCCGAGGCCGGTCGATGCGCCGGTGACGAGTACGGTCTTGCCATCGAAATCGCGCATGGCGCTGCTCCTTTGAGGCGGGATGGCTTGCCATTGCGCCTGCGCCTCTTCAAGTGTCGCGCATGAGCATTGACGCCAAGGGCCTGACACAGCTCGGCCAAGCTGCCCCGGTTCCCGCAAATCCTGACACGGCCAAGCTCGAGCGCGTTCCCAACCCACATTCAGGAACGCTTTATCTCGTGCGCTTTGCAGCGCCAGAATTCACCTCGATCTGCCCGGTGACCGGACAGCCGGATTTTGGCGCGCTGATCATCGACTACGCACCGAAGGACTGGATCGTGGAGTCGAAGAGCCTGAAGCTCTATCTGCAGAGCTTCCGTAACCACGGCGCCTTCCATGAGGACTGCACGCTCGCCGTCGCCAAGCGCGTGATCGAAGCGATTGCGCCCACATGGCTGCGCATAGGAGGCTATTGGAATCCCCGCGGCGGCATGCCGATCGACGTGTTCTGGCAAACCGGCACGCCGCCCGACGGCTTGTGGCTGCCGGACCAGGGCGTGGCGATGTGAACAGGGTCGCGCTTCCGCGCTGGGCGTTTTCCCCTTAGACTCGGCGGCGGCTGTGGGGGCGCGGGTGGGATCGCGCCGTGGATGATGGCATGCAAAATCCGGGCGGCGGCGTTCGGCGCACGGTGGACTGGTCGATAGGGCTCGACTTCGGGACCGCCTTCTCGAAGGCGGCTGGCACGAAGATCATGCCAACGGAGGCCGCGACGCTGCGCGAGGTCAGGCCGTTGCGCATCGGTGAGACCGCCGGCGGCAATCGACCTTATCTCGTGCCGTCGTCGATGTTTCTCGACCGCCAGCGCATCCACTTCGGTCCGCGCGCGATTGCGCGCCTGGTTGCCGCCGATCTTGAAGAGCGCGAACTGGTGCGATCCTTCAAGCGCGTACTCGGGGCCAACGACTTCGAAGACGCGCTCAATCGCTTTCCCCGCGCGTCCGTCGATCCCGACCGGCTGTTCAGGCTTGGTGATCTCATCATCCTCTATCTGGCGTACCTGTTGGCGCTTGTTGATGCGACGGTCGACGGCGCCACACGGAGGTCGAGGGTGCGATTCACGCGGCCCGGCTGGATTCCAGACCGCATCGCCGCCGCGCACGAAGTGATGACGACGTTGTTCAACCAGGCCCATGCTGTTCACCAGATTCTGGGCGACGCCTTGCTGGCGAAGGACGGTTTGGAATACTCGGTCGCATGCGCGGCGCTTGATCGCGCCCGCGACGCGCGCGCCGCGTTTTCGGCGCTCGATGGCGGCATCTATGAAGCCAGCGCGGTAGGGCTGTGCCATTACAGCGACGCCAAGACGCCGAACTTCCTGCTGATCATGGATGTCGGGGCCGGCACGACCGATGTCGCGGCGCTCGTGCGCGCGCCGTTCGGAAATGAAATCTGCATCGTCCGCGCCGGACGTCGCACGATCGAGGTCGCCGGCGATCATTTCGACGCGGCGCTCGTCGATCTGCTTATCGCCAGAGCCAAGCTTGCATCAGAAGCCGATCGCATGGCGCTGCGGAATAAAGTCATCCCTGTGGTGCGAGAACTGAAGGAGGAGTTGTTCCTTAATGGCGTCGTGCAATTCGCCTTCCGCGGCAAGAAGATCACCTGCACGGCGCGCAATCTGGAGCGGCGGCCTGCGTTCAAGAAGGCGCTCGCTGACATCAATAGGCTTTACGACGAATGCCTTGCTGAGCTGGTGCAGGCGGGACGGCGCGAAGGGGTTCGCTGCATCGGCGTGGTCCTCGCAGGCGGCGGCTCGCGCCTGCCGGCGATCCGCGCGGCGATCGCCAGACGGCGCTGGACGGGCCTGGGCATGCGCATCAAGCATCTGCCGAGCACGCCTGCCTGGGTGCAGGCGCTCGGGGCGGAGAAGAATTACGACTACGAACCGCTATTCTCGCAAGTCAGCGCCGCATTCGGGGCCGCGATTTCCGCGCCGGAGCAACCGGCCGCTCCGGAGACAATCGAAGCGGCCAAATCCGTGACGCTCTGAGCGCGCCTCAGAACCGCGAGACACGCGAGCCGAGATCGGCGCGGAAACGCTCGGTGACCGGCTCGCGGGGTGTGCCGAGATAGACGAAGCCGGCGATGCGTTCGTGCTCTTTCAAGCCGAGGGCGGCGCGCGCGCGTGCGTCGTAAGCCGGCCATTCGGTCAAGATGCAGCCGCCAAAGCCCATGGCGTGCGCGGCGAGGAGTAGCGCGAACGACGCCATCGCCGCGGATTGCAATTGCTCCCATTCGGGAATCTTTGGGTGCGGCGCTGCGGTCGAAACAACCATGACGCATGCCGGCGCGCGCTGAAGCAGCCCGCGCGCGGCGCCGAGGCGCGCCTCGTCAACGCCTTCGTCCTTGGCAATCGCCTCCGCCAATGCTTCGCCCGCGCGGGCGCGCGCCTCGCCGGCGATGACAACGAAGCGCCACGGTCCGAGTTTGCCGTGGTCAGGCACGCGCGCGGCGAGACGCAGCAAGGCGTCGATCTGATCCTCCGACGGCCCCGGCTCGGCAAGACGGCCGACCTTCGTCGAGCGCCGGCGCGCAAGCAGTGACAGCGTCTCAAGGCTTTCATGCGCGGCGTCGGCGGGATCGTTGTCTTGCAGCGGCGCGGGAATGGCGGAAGCGGGCAATGGCATGGGCTCTCCGTGGCGCATCTCGGCGCACAAGGCTAGACACGTAAGATGACAGACGCCTGGGACGAAGACGGCAACCCGTGGACGGTGACCGCCTCGAGCGTGCCGTTCCGCAACGACTGGATTCGCATCGACAAGAATGAGGTCATTCGCCCGGACGGCAGCACCGGCGAGTATGCGGTCGTGCGGTTTCGCCGCTTGGCGGTCGGCGTGCTGCCGGTCGAACCGGATGGCAGCGTCCATCTTGTCGGGCAATGGCGTTTTCCGCTCGGCCGCTATTCCTGGGAAATGCCAGAGGGCGGCGGCGAGCCCGGCGAAGAGCCGTTGGCGTGCGCCAAGCGCGAGCTGGAGGAGGAGGCCGGCCTGCGCGCTGCGCATTGGACCCCCATTCTTGAAATGGACCTGTCCAATTCCGTCACCGACGAAGCCGGGATCGTGTTTCTGGCGACCGGCCTGCGATCAGGTCAGAACCGGCCGGAGGCAACCGAAGTTCTGCGCCATCGCCGGGCGCTCTTCCGCGACGTGCTCGCCCGGGTCGTCGATGGTCGCATTCGCGACAGCCTCACCGTTGCCGGCGTGCTGCGCGCCCACCACATGGCGGTCACGGGTGCGCTGCCGCCGGACCTGGCGGCGGCGATGCTCGGCAGAGGGACGGAAACATGAGCGAATCATCTCCGCGCTTGTTCGAAGCGTCTGGCGGGGTCTGGGCGCAACTGCGTGTCGAGGCCATGCAGGCAGCGGCGGAAGAGCCGTTGCTTGCGTCTTACCTGCACGCCTCGATCCTGCATCACGACAAGATCGAAGAGGCGCTTTCCTATCACTTGGCGCAGAAGCTGGGCTATGGAGACCTTTCGGCATTGCAGCTGCGCGAGGTGATCCGCGACGCTTATGCGGCCGATCCCAAGCTGGCGGTGCAAGCCACGCGCGACATGCGCGTGGTGCGTGAGCGCGACCCTGCGTGCAGGACGTATCTGCAGCCGTTTCTCTACTTTAAAGGCTATGGCGGGCTACAAGCGCATCGAATCGCGCATTGGCTCTGGCAGCAACAGCGCGATATTCTCGCTTACCATTTGCAGAGCCGCGTGTCGGAATTGTTCGCGGTCGATATCCATCCGGCCGCGAAGATCGGCGCCGGCGTCTTCATCGACCATGCGCACGGCATCGTCATCGGCGAGGCGGCGGTGGTGGAGGACGATGTCTCGATGCTGCACTCCGTCACGTTAGGCGGCACCGGCAAGGAAACCGGGGACCGCCATCCGAAGATCCGGCGCGGCGTGATGATCGGCGCCGGTGCAAAGGTGCTTGGCAACATCGAAGTCGGCGAAGACGCGCGCATCGCCGCAGGCTCGGTTGTGCTCGACGACGTTGCGCCGCGCTGCACAGTCGCCGGCATTCCAGCGCGACCTGTCGGTGGTTCTTGCTGTGAAGGCTTGACGCCGGCCAACGAAATGGACCAGCGCTTCGATCCAGGGCTCTAACGGGCGATCAGGAGCACGCAGCGTGAGTGACGGCTATTACCAGCAACGGCCGCACATGCCGTTTGTGGTGTTGCTGCTTGCGGGCGCGATCGTCGCGGCGTTTTTGCTCACCGGCCAATACGATCTGCGCGCGGTCAATCGGCTGGCTCTCGACTACGGCATCGTTCCAATCCGCTACGACCCATCGGGCCCCGCGCCCTACGCGAATATCGGCGATGCAATCACTCCGCTGTTCACGCATGTCTTCATCCACGGCGGCGTGCTGCACATTTCGATGAATCTGCTGGCCTACTTCCAGGCGGCGCCGTTTCTGGCGCGGCGCATGGGCGGCGCCCGGTTCCTGGTGCTGTTCTTCCTTGCCGCTATCGGCGGCGCGCTGGGCTACGTCGCGCTCGCCCTCCATTCCGAGCAACCGGCCGTCGGTGCGTCCGGCGCGATTTGCGGCGTGTTCGGCGCTTATTTTCTCGCGGTGCGCCCAACGCCGCAGGCCGCCCTCGCCGATCCGCAGGTGCGCAACGCCATGCTCTCGTTTCTGGGCATCAATGTGGTGCTGATGGCGTTCCTCAACCTGCCGATTGCCTGGCAGGCGCATCTCGGCGGCTTCATCGCCGGCGGCGCGTCGTACTTGCTGCTGCGGCCACGCATGCATGCGGTGCGGGGCCCGTGGGGCTAGAGCCAGTTGAGCTCCATGCGCCGTCCATCGATGACGAGGCCTTTCAGCCGTGCGATGCCGTCTCGGCCGATGGAGACGATGGCGAGTACACGCCTCTTGGAATCGCTGCGTTGTTCGGCGAGCGCGCGCTCGATACGCTGGGCCTCAGCCTGGCTCACGTAGAAGCGGTCGATGCCCAGATCGAGATGCAGGACGCCGGACTCGCCCGGTGGGCGGTTGGCGTCGGCCGGCGACGGCGGCGAGCATGAATAGCTCGCCCGTACGGTGACGGGACCTACTTGCTCAACGCCTGCGCTAGAAGAGGCGCCGCCGGCGACGACATAGATATCGCCCCGCGCGCGAAGTGCGGTCCAATTCCATGTCGGGTCGGCGCGCGGGCATTGCTCACCGGGGTCGAGGCGGCGATTGAAGGCGAGTTGCACGTAGTGGCCGCTCAGCAGGTCGCGCGGATCGACGCCTTCGACCGACAGCAATACTTCCTGGCCGGTCGCGCGCGCACTACCTTCGTTGATCACAAACCCGACCAGAATGGCGGCGCAGAGGCCGGCGACTGCGAGAATGCGCGGCGGAGCGTCGAGTTTCATATCGGCTTCGTCCGCCCGCGCAGGAGCAGGCCGCCGACAAGCGCCGCCAGCGCGCAGATGAGGAAGACGCCCGCCGAAGCCAGCAAGTCGAGTCCGAGGTCGGCGAGGAGCGCGACGACCGCGCCGATCAAGCTCAAGACACCGATCGCCGTCGCCATGACGTGCCGATCGAGGCGGCCGAGCGCGATCAAGCCGCTGGACGCGACGAGCCAGACGAGGCGATGCGCCATGCCGGCATTGGCGCTGCCTTCCGGCCCCAACCAAGGCAGATAGCCGGCGACGGCGAAGAAGATCAGCGCACCCAAAGCGAACCAGCCGTAGAACACGCCGGCGAATTGATGACCGCGTTGGCGCAGCCAGCGTGCGCCGCCCGCTGCTGCGCCCAGCACGAGCGCGATGAACAGAAAGACGACTGCGTCCGCATGTGTGCGCGCGGCGAACCACGTTGCGCAGTAGAGAAGCGCAAGCGCAGCGACGTGAGCGAGCGGCGCCGAGCCCCAACGCAGCGCGAGATAGGCGCCGAGCGGCGCCGCAAACAGCATCCAAGGCGTATCGGTGTCGCCGCCGACAAACCAACGGTGTTCGGCGAAGTCGCCGAGGCCGATGAGAATGAGCGCAACCGTCGCTGCGCCGGTCGAGCGGCCGGCAAGTGCGAGGCCGTAGGCGGCCAGGCCCGCTCCGTACGAGGCCGCACGGGTATCGCTCGGCAAATCGAATATCTGCGCGGTCAGCCCAACGGCGCTCGCATAAGCGATCGCAGCCAGCATCACGAGAATATTGGTGAGGACCGGGCGCTTCTTGTGCGCCGCCCAGGCGCCGCCCGCAGCCAGCATCAGAAATCCGCCGACAATGATGCTGAAACGCACGATCGGCGTCATCCCGTCCCAGTTCGCGGCGACGAACGAAACGAGCGCTATGCCGAGCAGCGCGCCGCCGACCCAGGCGAGAGCTGTGGCCGCATCGAGCCTGCGCGGGTCGACGATCATATCGAGCATCGGCGCACGCCGCTCGGCCGCCACGAAACCGGCGTCGATCCAGCGGTCGATGTCCTTTGCGACTCTGTCCTTGTAGTTCACGCCGCCAACTTACCGGCTTCGAAAGCTTCGCCGCAATGTTTCACCGCGCCATTGATCGAAATTGAGGCCGCCGCCCGCGGGCTCGCGCGCATCGGGCAGAATTGCGCCCGTTGCGCGAGCGTCCTGCCGCCCTCGCGCGAACGCCGCCTTCTCTTGAAGTGGCGCGATTTGAGGCGCACTCTCCCTTCGACGAGGTGGGTCGAAGTCGAAGGAGGCGCCCATGCTCATCGCTCATGTGTTGCGCGATAAAGGATCGGACGTCTTTACGCTGATGGCGGACGCGACGCTCGAGGCGGCTTGCGCCGAACTGCATGCGAAGCGGGTGGGTGCGCTTGTCGTGCTCGATGGGGACGCAGCGTTGTATGGCGTGTTGTCAGAACGCGATTTGGTGCGAGAAGTAGCCCGCCGCGGCGTAGCCGCTCTTACCCAGACCGTCGGCTCGGCGATGACGCGCGATGTCATCACGGCAAGTCCAGACGAGACGATAGACGAATGCTTGGCGCGCATGACCGATCGGCGCGTTCGCCACCTGCCGGTCTTGCAGGACGGAAGATTGATCGGGCTTGTCTCGATTGGCGACTTGGTCAAGCACCGCATCGCCTCGGTTGAGGCCGAAGCGGCCGCCATGCAGGCCTATATCTCCGCCCGCTGAGCCGCCTTGAAACAGCGGTTCTCGGCCCAAGATGGGCGAACCCGGACTGGAGGCCGCAATCCGCGACGGTCGCCTGGGCGCTTGAAGCCTCTCAGGGGAATCGGTAAGTTAACATCGTTGCGGCCATCAAACGTCTCTGCGCGTGCGCGGATCGCTTGATAAACCTCAAAATATGCTGATTTCGCAGGCCTTTTCGATGCCGGCGAGAAAAGCGTCTTTTGCGCGAAAAGGTCGTTGACAGGCTCAAGGCGCACGCATAGAAACCGCGCCTTCCGCCGGGACCTGGAATTGGTTTCGGCCCGCGCTCGCCGGGCTACGGCTTTTCGCGCGCGGGTACTGAGGCTCTGCCTCTGTATGGACGCTCTTTGACATTGTGATTTCGGAGAAGGGAAACGCAGGCGGCGGCGGCTGCGGGCGCGCGAGTAATCGCTGCGCCAAGCGACGCTGACGGTTTTGCGTTTTCTGGAACTATAACTGACTTACAGGCCGGGCTCTTCGGAGTCCGGAATGTGCGTCGGTTCCCGTTACAAACAAACGCATAACGCCAAACGGCGCGTCGAGTTCAGTCTCGGCGCCAGTCAGAGGTCAACTCAACCTGAGAGTTTGATTCTGGCTCAGAACGAACGCTGGCGGCAGGCTTAACACATGCAAGTCGAACGCCCCGCAAGGGGAGTGGCAGACGGGTGAGTAACACGTGGGAACGTGCCCAAAGGTACGGAACAACTCCGGGAAA
>JAFEDV010000538.1 GCA_018241475.1 Pseudomonadota bacterium
ATGACTGAACCTCCGCAGCGGCTTCAAACTTCCCGTGAAGGCAGGTTCCAGACGATCTCGGCGCGTTGCTGTGACGCCTGTCACGCCCGCGCGCCAATCGATCGGCTTTCCTCCCGAGCAGCATAGCGACTTCAGCGGCGATCCGCATCCGCTCGCCGCTAGTTCCAAAGCGGCGGCTTGCGGTCCTTCCAGGGCAATTCCTTTTCCAGCTGCCCTGCGAGCCGGTAGAGCGTGCCTTCGTCGCCGTAGCGGCCGGTGAACATCATGGCGATCGGCAGATTGGATTTTGACTGCCACAGCGGCAGCGAAAGCGACGGCTGGCCGGTCATGTTGAAGGGCGGCGTGAA
This sequence comes from Pseudomonadota bacterium, assembly GCA_018241475.1. Classification (GTDB taxonomy): domain Bacteria; phylum Pseudomonadota; class Alphaproteobacteria; order Caulobacterales; family Aquidulcibacteraceae; genus Vitreimonas. The sequence continues at coordinate 348 of JAFEDV010000538.1, forward strand.
GCCGAAGGTCGCGCCCTGGCGGCGGTCGAATTCCTTGAGGTCGTCCATGAGCGTGTCGAGATAGTCGACGCGCGGCGGCGGCGTGCACATGACGGGCGTGAGATAGACGTCCCAGGTTTCGAACTTCGCCAGGATCTGGCGGTTCAGCAGTCGCAATTGCTGCCAACCCCACATCGCATCGGCGCCGCTCATCGCCTTCCCCGCCTCGTAGGCGCGCCGCGCAAGGCCTTCGATGTCGCCACCGGGCTCGCGACCCTTGATCTCGATCCAGCGTTTCATGCTTGCGGCGAAGTTGGCTGCCGAGACGAGTCCCTGCGCGCGATAGAGCGCGCGATAGTCGATGCCCAAGCCTTCGTTACGCACGTCGTGCCCGAGCATTGCGAGCACATCGGCGGTGCGCTCGATCGCCGCCTGCACTTCCGGATCGATGGGCGCCCCGCGCGGCGTTTCGCTGGACCAGGCGATGCGAAGCCTGCCCGGCGAGCGTGCGATCTCTTCCATATACGGCCGTTCCTTCGGCGGCGGCGCGTACGGACTTGCCGCTTGCGGATAGCCGGTGGCGTCGAGCATCGCGGCGCTGTCACGCACGGTTCGACTGACGACATGGTCAACGGAAAAGCCGATGGCGCGATCGCTGTCGTGAACGCCATTGGGATTGCGGTCGCGCGTCGTCTTCATGCCAACGAGGCCGCAGCATGCGGCGGGAATGCGGATCGAGCCCAGGCCGTCGCTTGCGTGCGCCAGCGGCACGATGCCGGCGGCAACCGCGGACGCTGCGCCGCCCGACGAGCCGCCAGAGATGTGATCGGTGTTCCATGGGTTGCGGCACGGCCCGAGCTTCGCGGAGGTGGTGACCCCGGGGATGCCGAACTCGGGGGTGTTGGTCTTGCCGGCGAGCACCGCGCCGGCGGCGCGATAGCGGATCACCAATTCACTATCCTCGCCGTCCGCGTCGATTGCGGCGAAACGGCTGCCGGAGGTGCGGGGCCAGCCCTTCACCCTGAGCCCCAGGTCCTTGACCAAGAATGGCACGCCCTTGAATGGACCGTCGGGCAGCGCGCCCTTGGCTGTGGCGCGCGCTTCGTCATAGCCTTTGTAAACTACGGCGTTGAGTTTGGGGTTGTGGCGCTCGATGCGCTCGATGGCGGCTTCGAGCAGTTCGCTTGGCGAAACGTCACGGTTGCGGACGAGTTCGGCGAGGCCAAGGCCATCATAATCGGCGTAGTCTTTCATCGCGCACCTCTTGGGCGCGACGATAGCGGTTAATTTTTGTTTGGCACGTGGAATGCAGCGCCCTGGGCATGAGCGCAGCCAGACCCTCGCTCGTTTACGACGCCGCCTTCGAGGAAGCGCGCGAGCGGCGAGCATACGATCGGCGCTCGGGCGACCGGCGGTCGCGCCGCGAGGGCGCCGGCTTGCGCCTGGACCCGCTGTTTGCAGCGACGCTCGTCAACCACGTCGCCGCGCCGGAACGCATCGTCGTGAAAGGTTACCGCTACGCGCATTCCCTGCGCGCCGGCATCGCGATCAATCTCAAAGTCTAAACTCAGAGTCATTCCGGGCGGGGGGAGCGAGACCCGGAACCGGATGACGCTTCGCGTCTCCGGAATGACTCAATTAGGTTAAGCGCGCTTGCGCGCCGCGGCTTCAAACTCTTCGAGCCAAGCGTCCACAGCATCCAGGCGCGCTTCGATGTCTTCAATGCGCGTGGCGACAGTCTCACCGTCAGGCGCCGCAGCGCGCGTAGCGACGCCGGCGCGCAAGGTAACCTCAACGAGGTCGGCGCCCAGCAGCTTGGCGAAGGCCTGCAGCTCTTGCGCGGAGGGCGCGCGCCGATTGGTGAAGAGCAGCTGCAAGTCCTCCACCGCGATGCCGGCGCAAGCCGCCAGCGCGTTGCGATCGAGCCAGCGTTCGGCAAGGCGCGCGTCAAACCAATCCGCATCGAAGAACAGCGACATCCACCCTCCATCCGGCGCCGATCCTGCAGGATGCGCCTCTCATGGCCGCATTCATCATTCCGCGATTCGGGCGCTGGCTCGACTTCGGTTTGGCTTTGGCGCTCGGTTTGTGGTGTCTCTAGAGGAGGGCAATAGGGCAATATGTTGGGCGAGACGGCCCCACCGCCCTATTCCCTTATTGCCCTATTCCCTTCCCTAATGTTGACCGGCGAACTCGACATCGCGCCGCGCCGAGACGATCGTCACCACAACACCCGCCAACACGTCCAGCAACGACATCACCAGAATGAGGAAGAACGGCGTCGCCGCGAAAGCCGGATGCAGCAGGAATTCGACTAGGCAGATAATGAACACCAGCATCGAGAGCGCATGATTGAAAATGGCGGCCGTGCCGGTCGACGTCGACTTAAGCAATTCGACGAACAAAAGGATCAGCGACAAGAGCACCATCACGTCGCCGAATGTCACGATCCATTCGACTCCGGAGGCCATCGGCACGCGCAGCCACGCATCATAGAGATGCTGGCGCACTGCATTGGCGTTGTGATTGGCGACGGTCGAACCGAAGGCCCATACGTTGTAGATCAGCACCGGGACCAACAGCAGCGGAAAAACGTTGAAAATGGCCCCCATGGGACTCCCCTCGCTTGCGCCTCACCGCCTGATCCGGCGGCCCTGCTCTTTACAACTCGTCCGCCCCCCCTGGCGGACGCGCCCGGCTTCTGAGCCACATAACGCCGAACAAGTCCGACATGTTCGCGGCTAAGCGGCCGAGATTCGTGTATTTGGAGCGGCCTGCGCCCCGATGTCGATGATTAACCTCCAGAAACTCGACTGCATAGCCTTCGCGTAGCATCAGCGCGGGCATAAAACGGTGCATGTGATCGAAATAGGGGAGGCCAAGAAAAGCCTCTCGTTTGAAGACCTTGACGCCAGAGCCGCTGTCATCGGCGCCATCCTTCAAAAGGCCGCGGCGAATATTGTTGGCGATGCGCGAAGCCCAACGCCTGCTCCACTCGTCCTGACGCTTGGCGCGCTTGCCAGCGACCATGCCGAGATCGGCGGGCGCGTCCGCACGCGTAAGTCTGGCCAGAAGACGCGGCAAATCCGCCGGATCGTTCTGCCCGTCGCCGTCGAGGGTGCCCACAATGGGCGCGCGCGCCGCCAGCACGCCCGTTCGCACCGCCCGGCTTTGCCCGGAATTCTTGCGATGGCCGATCAGACGAAGCGCCGGTAGCTCATGGCGCGCGGCGGCGAGTTCGCCGCGCGTGTCGTCACGGCTGGCGTCGTCGACAAAAATCATTTCGTAGGAACGTCCATCGAGGACGGAGGCTATCTCGCGCGCGAGCGCGGCGGCGTTGCCGGCCTCGTCGCGCACCGGCACGACCACGCTGAATTCAATGCTTTCGCCCACGTAGGCTCCCTGACGGCGGGTCTCTTAGCGGCTGCGCCTGTGGAAGGCGAGCCTTCGGCGCTGCGGCAGGAGCACCATGCCAAGACAAGGCAGGCGGACGCGGGTAAGCACCCGGCCGTGGCGGCGCCTGCTTCACCGGCCTTGTTCGACCAGTTCGCGCGCGGCTGGCGCGGTTATGCGCTGGTGGCGCTGATCGCGCTGGCTTCGGCGCAGTTCGGCGCTGGTGCGATGCCGCCGCTCGACGCAGACGAGTCCCAGTTTGCGCTGGCTACACGTCAGATGGTGGAGGCCGGCGTGCGTCCGACGGACGCGGTTGCTGTGCATGCAGCACAGGCGCTGACGCTCGGCATGACGCCCGGCGCGCGGCTCGACGACATCTGGGCTTATCGCCTGCCGTCTGCGCTCGGACTGATGCTTGCGGCGCTCGCGTGCCTATGGGCGGGCAAAGCGTTACTCGGGAGACGCGGCGCGTTCATCGGAGCGGGCCTCTTCGCGGCAGGATTGTTTGCAGGCTTCGAGGCCATGTGCGCGACGCCGGTGGCGCTCACGCTCGGATTCACGACGCTCGCCTTTGCGGCGCTGGCGCAGCTTTATGCCGGCGCCGCCAAGCATGCCCGCGTCGCGGCAATTGTCTTTTGGTCGGCGCTCGCGAGTTCGTTTTGCATCGACGCCCTGCTTGGGCCGCTCGTGCTGGCGCTGGCGATCGCGGGATTGATTGTCTGGGAGCAGCGAGCGGCGTGGCTGCAGCCATTGTTGTGGTGGCCGGCGTTGGCGCCCGCTCTCCTCATTGTGACGCTGAGTTTCGCGACAGGCGGCCAACTTTGGACGAGCATCCATCTTCTCGCCCGGCATCTGCAGTTGCCCGGCTTTCACACGCTGCTGCTGCCGCTGCTGATATTCCCGGCGACTTACGCGCTTCCGGCGGCTCTGCGTCTGGTGATTGAGGCGATACGGACGCCACGTACACAGGCGGCGCCGTTCCGGTTTCTGATCGCGTGGGCGGGGGCGGTGTTCTTCTTCGCCGAGCTGTGGCCGACAAAGCTGCCGACCTACGCGCTGCCAGCCTACCCTGCGATCGCGCTGATGTGCGGAGCCGGCGTCGCGGCGATGCTGGGGCGGCGTTGGCGTTCGGCGCATCCAGCAGGACTGGTGCTGTTCGGCGTGCTCGGGCTCGTGCTCATCGCGCTCCTGGGGGCGACGGCGATGTTCATGCCGGGCGATTTCGGCACTGACGTGCGGCGGGCGATTTCGGCCGGCTTGGTCGGCCTTCTGATCGTTGGTGGGGCAATCGCGGGGCTATTGTCTTGGCGCCGCTCGACCACCCGCGCCGCAGTGCTGATCGCCGCGGCGTTGGCGTTTTCCTACAGTGTGCGCGAGCACATCCTGCCAGATGCGCGCGAATTCAATGTCAGCGGCGAGACCGTTGCCGAATTACAGCGCGCGCGGCTGATGCCGCGGCGTGGACGCACGCTTTGGGTGGTGGGTTATCCGCAGGCGAGCATCGCGCTGCTGATGCGCGGGGCGACGCGGCTGGCGCGCTCGGATGGAGCCGGGGCAACGGCGCGCGCCGGCGACACCATGGTGGTCGAACTGCGCCAGGTAGATGCGCTGCAGGCGGCGCTGGCGGCGCGTCACCTGGTGTTTGCTAGCATTGACGAGCCGGTGCGCGGCGTTGCGTTGGACGATGGCAAGCGCGTGGCGCTTTTGGTCGGACGCGTCATGGTGATGGCGGACGACCAGCCACAAAATCCCGCAAGGCCACGATCACGCTCAAGGCGGGCGACGCGATAATCGCGAACGCTTTTTCTATCGGCGTGCGCGCGCTGCGAACGGCGAACAGCGCCAACCCCTGCGCCTGCTTGCGGCCGCGCGCGTGTGGGCGGCTGAATTGCACGCCTGCGGCGACCGGTTGGAACAGCACGCTGCCGCCGGCGGCGCGAGCGCGACGGCAAAGATCGAGGTCAGCGGCGTCAGTGAGGAAGTCCTCGTGAAAACCGCCGAGCGCCTGGAAATCTCGCTTGGGGGCAAGCATCAAGGCCGCGGAGACGGCGCCCACTTCGGCGGGCAACGGCGCCGCATCGTTGCGTCCCACGACGCCGCGTCGCGCCGATGGCTTGGCGCCATTCCAGCCGAGCGCGACCGCGACGGCCGACCAAGTGTTGAGCGCGCCTGCACGCGCGACGCTGCGCTCCCGTCCCTCGGCATCAGTGAGCATGCCGCCGGCGATCCAAGGCGCCCGCGCGCCCCCGCCCGCCGCTGCGAGGCGCTCAGCGGCGCCGCGCTGCAAAACGACATCCGGCGCAAGAAAGAGCAGCCAGCGGCCGCGCGCCTGGTCGGCGCCAACATTAGCAGCCGCGCCCGCGCTCGCCCCGGGCGGCGCCACGACGAGCTTCGCGTCGCGGCGATCCATGCTCAGCGCGCGCAGCGATGACGAAACGCCGGGCGCGTTGCCGGCGTCGACGATGACGAGATCGTCGATCCAGGGCTCGGCAAGCGCTGCGCGCAAGCTCAAATCGAGCGCATGCTGAGCGCCGACGGATTGCACGTTGCGGACAACCACGATCGCCGAAACGCGCGGCTCAAGCGCCACTGCGGATTCGCGTTCGCGAGAAGGGAACCTGTCCACCCGTTTGGTCTCCACCCTGCCCGGAGGCGCCTATCCTGTCGCGCGGTTGCAGCGGCGTCTAGGCGGGGGTCGCCCCCGCCGGTGAACAAAACGCCGCCGGCCGCTATGCGCGCTTGAGGTCGGGCGGCAATGCCTCGGCTGCAAGGGTTTTGGCTGCGATGTCGAGGGCCATGACCGTCTGCGCCTCCCCGCCAAGGCGACGGAGCGCAACGGTGCTTTCTTCGGCTTCCTTGCGGCCGACTAGGGCGATGACCGGGGTCTTCTGCAGCGAGTGCTCGCGGACCTTGTAGCCGACTTTCTCGTTACGAAGATCGACCTCGACCCGCAGGCCGGCGGCGCGCAGCGCATTGGCGACTTCTCTGGCGTAATCGTCCGCCTCCTGCGTGATGGTCGCGACCACCACCTGGACCGGGGCGAGCCACATCGGAAAGGCGCCCGCATAGTTCTCGATCAAGACGCCGATAAAGCGCTCGAGCGAACCCAAGATCGCCCGGTGCAGCATGACCGGCTTGTGCTTGGCGCCGTCTTCGCCGACGAATTCCGCGCCCAGCCGATCCGGCAGCACGTAATCGTTTTGGATGGTGCCGCACGTCCAGATGCGGCCGATCGCGTCCTTCAGTTGAAAATCGAGCTTGGGTGCATAAAAGGCGCCGTCGCCAGCGGCGATCACCGGCTCGACGCCGGCCTTGCGTGCGGCTCTCATGAGCTGCGCCTCGGCCATGTCCCAAAATTCGTCGGCGCCGGCCCGCGGCGTGGGACGTGTCCCCAGCGTGATGTGGTCGGACACCAGATCGAAATCGGCATGCACCGATTGCGCCAGCCTCACGAATTCGGCGACCTCCGACTCGATCTGATCTTCGCGGCAGAAGATGTGCCCGTCGTCCTGGGTGAATGCGCGCACGCGCATCAGCCCGTGCAGTGCGCCGGAGGGCTCATACCGATGGCATGCGCCGTACTCCGCCATGCGCAGCGGCAGATCGCGATAACTCTTCTGGCCGAACTTGAATATCTGGATATGGCCGGGACAGTTCATCGGCTTCAGCGCCAGCTCTTCGCCCTCGACCGTCTCGCAGACGAACATGTTGGGCCGATAATTCTCCCAGTGGCCGCTCTTCTCCCAGAAGACCCGATCCAGCAGTTGCGGGGTGCGCACTTCGACGTAGCCCGCGGCTGCGAGCCTGCGGCGTATGTAGGCCTCGATGGTGAGCCACAGCGTCAGGCCCTTCTCGTGCCAGAACACCATGCCGCGCCCCTCTTCCTGCATGTGGAAGAGATCCATCTGTCGGCCGAGTCTGCGATGATCTCTCTTCTCGGCCTCTTCGAGACGATGCAGATAGTCCGCAAGCTGCTTGTCGTCGGCCCATGCGGTGCCGTAGATGCGCTGCAGTT
>JAFEDV010000053.1 GCA_018241475.1 Pseudomonadota bacterium
CCCTCGCGGCTCGGTAGCAACGCCCCTCAAGTCTTCGCCGCCGCCAAAACACACCACGCGGGGCGCGCAAGCGGCACACCCCAACGACCAACTTCCTGCGCAAGCTTCTTGCGCGCCCCGCTCTCCCACCTTTCGAGAGTGCGACCTGATCTCGGCGTTTCCAGTCGCGGAAATGCAGATGCGTTCGCACGCCCTAAGGCTCACGCGTTGGATGGCGTGACCTTGCCATCTCGGTCGGCGCTGCGCGTTGGCTGCTCCTCCAGCGCAGCGGAGCGAGGGGAGACGGCCCAAAGCTCCTCGGCGTCCGGATAGTCCGCGGCGAGCAATTCATTGGCGACCTGCGGCGAAAAGCTGAGATCGGAGAACGGAATCCAGAACGCGCGGTGCGCATTGCCCAGATAGCCCATGAGAATGGTGAGCCTGGATTTCAGGGAGCGTCGCCCGGGCCGCACGCTGCGGCGTTCGTCGCCCGCGTCGCGCCCGCTCAGCGCCCGGTTGACGCGCTTCATCGCGCCGTGCACGGCATTGCCGAGCGTCATGCCCAATTCGAGCCCCGGCGAAGTCCAGCGCCGGCGATGGCGGGCCAGCAGCTCCGCGAACTCGCGGCTGACGCCAAGTTCGGTTTCGCTCACATAGCTCTTGGAGTCCAAGCCATACATTGCCGAGACCGCGCGCTTCTTGACGCCGAACCAATCGCGCGGCACGCCGGCCTCTTCGACGATGCGCCGCGCAATCGGGCGGTCGTACGATGTCCCCACCGACCACGGCTGCATCTCGTCGGATTGCGAAAGCGCGATGACCTTCCTATGGCGCGCCCAGCCGAGGAAGGCGGGCGGGAAGTGCACGAAATCCATCCGGAGGCGGAAGCACTGCATCGTGGCGCCGCCCGGATCGAGGCTCCACGAGCCGACGGGGCGTCCATTGATGTCCCACATCGTGTCGCCCTTGTGGCCGGTGAACAGAAGCGTGCGCCGAAGCTCATCTGCGAAGGCATGGAAGATGATGTCCTCGGGAAGGCCGTAGAGATAGAAGAGTCGTTCCGCCTCGAGGCCGGCGCTGTGATGGTCGTTGCGCGTGCGCACGCTCGCCGACATGCCCAGGCGCCGGGCGATCGGCTCGCCGCTGTCGTCGCCGGCTTCGCCGCATCTGGAATCGGAGATCGTCAACGTGCGGGTCGCGCCGATCGCCTTGGCCAGAACGGCGGCGGCGGCGGAATCATAGCCGGACGAAATCGTCGACACCGGCTCATATTGGATTTGCTGGCCGCAGAGCGCCGCCGCGATTTCCGCGAGCAGCGCATCCATGTTGGCCTTGTACTCGGCGAACGAGTTGAAGTCCGGCGACGGCGGCTTGGGTTCGCAGCGAACCCGATGCTCGCGGCTGATGGCGACGTTGGTGTTGTGGAAGAATTCAAGTCTTCCACACTCGAGCGGCGCTGTCTGCCGGTGCGCCTGAATGACGCCGAAACGCCAGTGATAGAGAAGATCACGCGGATGCAGCCGTGTCCCCGTGGCCTTCAACAGGAAAGGCAGCGAGTTGCTGAGCAGGAGCCGGCCGTCCTGGCGGATCATGAACAGCCGGTCGAAAATGTGCCCGGGCGTGAAGGCGACGATCTCGTCGCCGCGCCGCACGCAGCCCGTGCACAGCGGAAAATGATGCTGAGGCGTGCGCGCGGGCTCGCGGAAGCAGGGATTGACGCCTTCCCAGAAGGCGTCGTCCGCGGCGATGACGCTTTGACCGGCGACGACGCGCGCCGCATCCTCACCGCGCTCGTGGCGCAGCAGCCACGCCAGCGGCGGCAGCCGTTCATCGCAGGTGAGATCGAAACGCATGGGGCGCTGCACGGTCATATCCCGGCCTGTGCTGGCGCGCTCGCGCAATCGGCGGCGGCGCGCAGTTAACCGTGAGCGCCTCCCCTCGAACCTGAAATATGGCCCGAAGCGCGACTGGCGCAGCTCGTGCATGACGTCAACCATGAAAGATTTTGCGCCGGCCTTACCCGGCGCGTATCAAAACGCAGGGGAGACCGCGCCGTTGCTCACGCCAGCCGCTCATAATGCCAGCGCTCCGTCGTTGCGCCTGGCGCCGCGGCGCCAAACGCCGGTCCCCGTCGATCGTGCGCTTCCGCGCGTCTGCATCGTTGGGGCGGGCGCATCCGGCCTTGCACTCGCCAAGACGCTCTACGAGGCGGGCGTGCCGTTCGATTGCTTCGATACCTCCGAGCGCGTCGGCGGCCTCTGGGCCTTCAAGAACAAGAGCGGCAAGAGCGCCGCCTACCGGTCGCTGCACGCGAACACGAGCCGCGACCGCACCTCGTACTCCGACTTCCCGTTTCCGCGCGACTGGCCGAACTTTCCCCATCACACGCAGTTGGCGCAATACTTCGAAGCCTATGCCGACTGGTTCGGCTTCCGGCATAGGATCGAACTCAACCGGACGGTCGAGCGCGCGCGCCAAGACGAGGACGGCGTCTGGGAGGTGACGTTGGATGGCGGCGAGACGCGCCGCTACGACGCGCTGTGCGTCGCCAGCGGCCAGTTCTGGAATCCGGCTTGGCCCGACCCGCGCCCGCCCGGACGCTTCGCAGGTCTCGAGCTTCATTCCAAGGACTACGTCGATCCCACCGAGCCGGCCGATCTGCGCGGCAAGCGAGTGCTGGTGGTCGGCTTCGGCAATTCCGCGCTCGACATCGCCTGTGAACTCGGCCGCAAGGAGAATTGCGAGATGGCGTACATCTCGACGCGCCGGGGCCGCTGGGTCATTCCCCGCCAATTCGGGGCGCGCGTCTGGGATGCGTACTATCCGCATCCCGCGCTTGAGTCTGCTGAATCGTCGCGCCGCAGCCTTCGCACGATTGCCCGTTCGCTCGCGCCGCGCCGCTTGCGTGAATGGATTCGACTCTGGCGTCTCGAGTCGGCGCACGGGCTGCCGCATCAGCACGGCCTGCCGCAGCCTGACGAGCCTTATTTCAGCGCCTGGCCCGTCATCAGCTCCGAACTGTATCAGCGCATCTCCGCAGGAGACCTCGCGGTCAAGCCGGACATCGCGTCCTATGACGGCCGCATCGTGAACTTCACCGACGGAAGCACTGCGGAAGTGGACGCCATCGTCTATTGCACAGGCTATACACGCATCTTTCCGTTCTTCGAGCAGCCGTTCGCGCAGCGACCTCAGGACAGCACCTCGCTGTGGATGCAAATCGTCGATCCTGACCGGCCAAATCTGGCGTTCGTCGGCTTCACCAATCCAGGCTGCGCGGTGATGCCGATGTCCGAACAGCAGGCGATCTTCGTCCGCGACATGCTGCTCGGACGCTTCTCACCTCCTTCAAGCCAGCAGATGCGCCAGGAATTGTCCGAGGTCCGCGCGCAAATGGAGAAGGGCGCCGCGTTTCCGCGCTGGTATGCCGAGAATATCGATTGCGCCGCCTACGTTGCGGCGCTGCGGCGCGTGGCGCGCGAGCGGCGGGCTCGCAATGACGGCGCAATCCCGGCCATCCGCAATCGCCCCGGCTCGGCCGCGCCGGCTGCCGACGCAGAAGTCGGCGCTGCTTGATGAGCGGCAATAATCTCAGATGGGCGGCCAAGCGCGTGTCGCTCGAATTGCTGCGGGCGCTGCCGGATTCCGTCGCCATCAGCGTCGACTATTTCCGTGTGTTCGGAACGTTCCCGAATCTGGCGCAACCTCGGCGGTTTTCGGAGAAGATGCAGCACATGAAGCTGCATGCGCGCCACGGGAATCTTTCCGACTTCGTCGACAAGGTGCGCGTCAAGGAGTACGTGCGCCGAAAGCTCGGTGACAGCTGGCTCATTCCGACGTTATGGCACGGCGAAGTCGTCACCGAAGAGGCGGTGCGCAGCGTTCCGAAGCCTGCGGTGATGAAGTCCAATCATTCGAGCGCACAGATCTATTTTCTGAACGACAGCTCCGACGTGGCGGAGGCGGTGCGAACAGCCAACGGATGGCTGCGCTACGATCATCATGTGCTGCATCGAGAGTGGGCCTACGGTCAGGTCGCTCGGAAGATTCTCATCGAACCGTTCGTCGGCGACGGGGAAGCGCCGGAGGACTACAAATTCTGGGTGCTCGACGGCGCCGTGCGTTTTGTGCAGGTCGATCAGGCGCGTTTCACCGGCCACACGCGCCAATTCTACACGCCGGACTGGCGGCGCTTGGACGTCAAGCTGAAATATCCGAATTCGCCGGATGACATTCCCGCCCCGCCGCACCTGAAGGACATGACCGAGGCGGCGCGGACGCCGGCCGGGAGCTTTCGATTCGTGCGCGTCGATCTTTACGACCGGCCGCAGAAGCCGCTTTTCGGCGAGTTGACGTTCACCCCGGAAGCCGGCCTCTGCCGCTTCGATCCGCCCGAATTCGACATCGAACTCGGGGCGAGCTGGCTTTATCCGCGGCCCGCCTTCGACGCCAAGCGTCCCCCGGCGCCGGCCAGGCTCATTGCGGGGGTCGCGCCCTCCGAGATGATCGCCGGCAACCTCTGAATCCTGTTGGCGCCGGGAACGAGGGCTCAGGCTGCCGCGCGCGCTCTTTTCTCACATGTCGCCACACCGTCGGCGAACGTGAAGCCCTCGACGCCCTCGGGCTGTGCTTCGCCCGCGCCCAGCACGATCACGCCCTCGGGCGCCAGCGCATCGGCGACGCGTGTGAACACCTCCGCGCGCATCAGCGGATCGAACGCGCTCAGAACATGCGTCAGCATGACGATGTCGAATTGCCCGAGTTCGCCCGGGTGCTTCATCAGATTGTGGTTCTCGAACCTCACGCCGGCGCGCAGCCGATCGGATATGCGCCAGAGATCGCCGGTCTTCTCGAAATGCGCGATCAGCTTGCGGATCGGCAAGCCGCGCTGCACTTCGAATTGGGTGTAGAGCCCGGCGCGCGCCTTATCGAGCAAGCGCTCGGAGAAATCGCTGGCGACGATCTCGGCCGCCGGGTTCAAACCCTCGGCGCGCATGTCCTCGACGATCATGGCGATCGAGTAAGGCTCCTGGCCGGTCGAAGCGCCCGCGCACCAGATGCGCGCCCGCTCGTGCCCACGCCGCGTCAGCGCCGCCGGGATGATCTCGTTCGCCAGGCGTGCGAAGACTTGACGATCCCGGAAGAAGCGGGTCTCCGAGAGCGCCAGCGCGTCGGTGATCGCGGTCCAAAGCGCGCCGTCAGGCCGGATGCGGGCCGCGGCGATCAGTTCGCCGACGCTCATGAAGTGTTCGCGCCGCGCGATCGGCTGTAGCCGCATTTCGATTGCGCCGGCCATCTCGCGGGTCACGAGCGCACCCGAGCGCGCCTTCACCTCGCGCGCGACGATGGCGAACTCCCCGTCCGAAAGCATCAGATCAGGCCCGCTTCGGCGAACTTCGATTGCAGGATGTCGCCGTCGAACGGCTTCATCATGTATTCGTCGGCGCCGGCCTTGAGCGCTTCGCTGATGCGCTCGACGTCGTTTTCGGTGGTGCAGAACACCACCGTCGGCTTGTCGCCATTGGGCTCCTGGCGCAACTGCCGCAGAAAATCGATGCCGCTCATCACCGGCATCGTCCAGTCGAGCAGGATCGCCTCCGGCATTTGGCGCCGGCACGCCTGCAGCGCCTCGAGCCCATCGGCGGCTTCCTCGATCTCGAAGCGCATGTCCTCAAGGATGCGGCGCGCGACCTTGCGGATCACGCGGCTATCGTCGACGACGAGACAGCGTCTCATGAAGGGCTCCGTTGGAATCGCGTCCAACACTGGGCTGGGTGTGTTAATCTCTGGTCAACTCAAACGCTCCCCGGCCGCAGCGCAGCGGAGAGCCGGGGTCCACCGGAGATACAATTCGAAACGATCGTGTTTGAACGCGGAATGGGTCCCGGGTCTCACGCTTCGCGTTCGCCCGGGAAACGTTAGAGTTTGAAGTTCGGCGAGCGCGCCACGAAGTCAACGCGCTCTTCGCTTTCCCGCGCGATCAGCTCAACCCCGCCTTGACGCGCCAACAGCGCCGTCAGCGTCGGTTGAATGGTGTGCCCCGAAAGCTCACCCTCACCGCCGCGCAGCGCCTGCGCCGTCGTTTCCTTGAGTTTCGCCCGCGGTCCTTTCGCGCTCACAACAATCTCAACCGCGTCACCTTGCTTCTCCGCCGTCAGTTCCACCGTGCCGCCACGCGGCAGACACTCGTTGGCGATCAGCAACAAATTGACGATCACCCGCACCGCTGGTCTGGGCATCGCCACGTTCGGCGCATTCCAGATCAGCTCCGGCTTCAGAACCCCGTAGAGCTTGTCGGCGACGGCACGCCCTTCCTCGAGCGTCGAGTCGCCCTCCGCTGTCGCACCCGCCATGGCGAAACGGAAGAATTCGAGCTTCGCCCACGCCTTGCCCACGCCCGTGTCCAGCAAGGACAATGCATCCGGATCGAGCTTCCCGTCGCCTTCCTTGATCATCTCCAGGCCCTGGATGATCGCCGACATCGGCTCGACCATGTCGTGGCAGATGCGCGAGGCGACAAGCGCCGTCAGCTTGGTGTTCTCGATCATCGCCCGCTCCGTGAGGGAAACCCGGAAGATAGCGAGATTCGCGACGGCGCAACGAGTTCGGCGCCGCAACCTTACATCCCGTGCTAGGAGGCCCCACCTCGCAGGCGAGCGGCAGGGACAGGCGAATGGGACACGAAGAGGCCGGGCTCGAACTGGCGCGCACCGTCGCGCTGCTGGGCGCAGGCGTCATCGCTGCGCCGATCTTTTTGCGGCTGGGGCTCGGTTCGGTGCTCGGCTACCTCGCCGCCGGCCTGCTGGTGGGACCGTTCGGCCTGCGCGTCATCACCGACCCCGGCGCCATTTTGAGCGTGGCCGAACTTGGCGTCGTGATGTTCCTGTTTTTGATCGGGCTCGAAATGCGGCCCGCGAAATTGTGGAAGCTGCGCCGCGAGATCTTCGGCCTCGGCATCCTGCAAGTCATCGTCTCGGGCGCCGCGCTTACAATCGTCGGCCTGATCGCCGGCCTGCCGTTCGCCACGGCCCTGATCGCCGCCGCCGGTTTCGTGATGTCCTCGACGGCTGTGATCATGAAGATGATGGAGGATGCGGGCGAGGTCGCGACCCCCGCGGGTCAGCGCGCCACCTCGATCCTGTTGCTCGAAGACCTGGCCATCGTGCCGCTGCTGGCGCTGGTCGCGCTCATCGCCGCCGCCAACGGCCGCATCGCCGCTGACGCGCCGCCGTTCTGGCAGAGCGCCGCACTCGCTCTCGCCGCCGTCGCCGCCGTGTTCGCGGTCGGCCGCTATCTGCTCACCCCGAGGTTCGCGATCCTCGCGAATGTCGGCGCGCGGGAAGTGCTGACCGCCGCCGCGCTGCTGGTCGTGCTGGGCTCGGCGCTGTTCATGCAGTGGGGCGGGCTCTCCATGGCCACCGGCGCGTTCCTCGCCGGCGTGCTGCTCTCGGAATCCTCGTTCCGCCACCAGCTTGAAGCCGACATCGAGCCGTTCCGCGGCATCCTGCTCGGCCTGTTTTTCATGGGCGTCGGCATGTCGCTCAACCTGCCGCTGGTGCTTGCCGACTGGCGGTTGATCATGGTCGGCGTCGTATTGTTCATGGCGGTGCAAGGCGCGGCGGTCTATGTGGTCGCGCGCCTGTTCAAGGCCGATCGTCGCGAAGCCCTCCACCGCGCCGTGCTGTTCGCGCAGGGCGGCGAATTCGCGTTCGTACTCTATGCCGCGGCGCTTGCGTTCGGCGTTCTCGATCCGCGCACGGCTGCGATCATGACCGCCGTGGTGATCTTCTCGATGACGCTGGCGCCGTTCGTGGTGATGCTCGAGAGGCGCTTCGTGCCCGCGCCGGCGGAGTCGCGGGACGGCGTCGAGGAGGCGCGCGATCTCAACGCGCGCGTGCTGTTCATCGGCTTCGGCCGCTTCGCGCAGGTGGTCAGCCAGGCGCTGCTCGCGCGCGATATCGATGTCTCGCTGATCGAGACTGACGTTGAAATGATCCGCGCCGCGGGCAATTTTGGCTTCAAGGTGTACTATGGCGACGGCACGCGGCTCGACGTGCTGCGCGCCTCCGGGGCGGGTCGCGCCGAAGCGGTCTGCATCTGCGTCGACAAGCCGGAGGCGACCGATCGCATCGTTGCGCTGATCAAGGCGGAATTCCCGCAGGCCAAGATATTCGCGCGCGCCTTCGACCGCGGTCATTCGCTGAGACTCGTGCAGGCGGGCGTCGACTACGAGATTCGCGAGACCTTCGAGTCCGCGCTCGCCTTCAGCGGGGCGGTGCTGCGCGATCTGGGCGTCAGCGACATCGACGTCGCCGAGACGATCGAAGACGTACGCGCGCGCGACGCCGAGCGGTTTGCGCTGCAGCTCAGCGGCGGCATCACGGCGGGGCGCTATCTCATGCGCGGCAACATGCCGACGCCGCAGCCCCAGCCGTACCGTCCGCCGCGCCGCGACACCAAGGCGCTGAACGAAGAGGCCGCCGAAGCCATTGGCGAAGACGGCGCCTGACGCAACGAAACCGGCTGGCCGCGCCGCGTATCTTCGCTAACGTGCCGGAGGAGAGGGACCCGTGCGCTTGCTCGTCGCGTTCGCCGCACTTGCGCTGATCGGTTGCGCCCCGCCGGCGCCGCCTGCGCCGTCGCTCAACGCGTTGGCTGAGCAGTATGTCCGCGCTTCGCTCGAAATGGGCGCCCATGAGGAGGGCTATATCGACGCCTATTACGGCCCGCCGGAATGGAAGACCCAGGCCGAGGCGCATCCGCGCACCACCGTGCAGCTGAAGGCGGCGATGGATCGGCTGCAGGCGCAAGTCGAGGTCGCCGAGCACGCTGCCGCCGATCCCGCTGCGCGCCGCCGCGCCCACACGCTTGGCGCCTACATCGCCAGTGCGCGCTTCCGCCTCGACATGATGGACGGAATGCGGGTGCCGTTCGTCGATGAGGCGGAGCGACTCTTCGCGCTGCGGCCCGAAATCAAGCCGCTTAGCCATTATGACACCGTGCTTGCACGCATCCAGACGCTCGTGCCGGGATCAGGCGACCTCGCTGAGCGCGTCGAAGCGCTCCGTAACCGCTATATCGTCCCGCGTGCGCGCCTCGAAGCCGTGATGAATGCGGCGATCAACGAGTGCCGCCGTCGCACGCTTGCGTACATCGCGCTGCCGCAAGGCGAACATTTCGCGCTCACCTTCGTCAACCACCAGAGCTGGAGCGCGTACAATTACTATCACGGCGCCAATCCGAGCGAGATTCAGGTCAATACCGATCAACCTTTCGCGATCAACCGCGCTCTGGGGCTCGGTTGCCATGAAGGCTATCCCGGCCATCATGTGCAGGGCATCTACGCCGAGAAGATGTATCGCCAGAACGGTTACGCCGAGTATTCGGTCGCGCCCCTGTTCTCGCCGCAGGGACCGCTGAACGAAGGCGGCGGCAATTACGGCGTCGATCTCGCGTTCCCGGGCCAAGCGAAACTGCAATTCGAACAGTCGACGCTTTATCCGCTTGCCGGCCTCGATCCGGCTACTGCTCCGGCGTTCGATGCGCTCAACGATGCGATGAAAGAGCTCGACGGCGCGCGGCTCACCGTTGCGCAGCAATATCTCGACCACCAGATCAGCCGCGATCAGGCGATCGCCCTGATACAGCGCTATCAGCTCGTCTCGCGCGCTCGCGCCGCGCAATCGGTGGCGTTCATCGATCACTATCGATCTTATGTGATCAACTATGTGAGCGGCGAAGACCTGATCCGCGCTTATGCCAATCGGCAGGGAAGCGCCGACGCCGCGCATTGGCGCGCCTATCTCAGCATCATCAGTCAACCAACGCTGCCATCGGACCTGCAATGACACAACCAACCTTCCGCATGATCGACACCAATGGCGTGAAACTGCGCGCGGCAGTGCAAGGCGAGGGGCCCCTCGTCGTCATGGTGCATGGCTTTCCGGAGAGCTGGTATTCTTGGCGCTGCCAGATGGCGCCGCTGGCCGCGGCAGGCTTCACCGCCTGCGCCATTGACGTGCGCGGCTATGGCGGCTCCGACAAGCCGCAGCCCGTCGAAGCGTACGCGATGAAAGAGATGACCGCGGACGTCGCGGGCGTCATCGATGCGTTGTCGCCCAGCGCGCCCGCCGTGGTCATCGGCCACGATTGGGGCGCCCCGATCGCCTGGCACACGGCCGTCCTGCATCCGCGCAAAGTACGTGCGGTGGCGGGCTTGTCGGTGCCGTATGTCGGCGTGCCGCCGGTCTCGCTCAATCAGATCATCAAAGCAATGTTCACTGACCAGGGCCGCTTCTTCTACATGGAATATTTCCAGAAGGAGGGTGTCGCCGAAGCCGCTTTCGAAGCCGATGTGCGTGGCGGCTTGCGCAAGCTCTATTATGCCGGTTGTGGAGACAGCGGGCTGGCTTGGGGCGGCGCGGAAAAGAAATATGGCGACGACCTGCTCACCGGCATGGTCGATCCCAATCCGTTCCCGCAATGGCTCTCGAGCGACGACATCGACTATTTCGTGCACGAGTTCGAAGCCTCAGGCTTCCGCGGCCCGCTCAACCGCTATCGCAACAACGATCGCGACTGGGAAATGATGCGGAAGGTGGCCGATGCGAAGGTTCACCAGCCGGCGCTGTTCGTGTGCGGCGATCGCGATCTGGTGCTGAGGATGTTCGGGGGCGACGCGGCCGCGGCGGAAGCGCGGTTGCGCGACAATTGTACCGATGTGCGCGGCTTCCACATTCTGCCAGGCATCGGTCATTGGACCCAACAGGAGGCGCCGGACCAGACGACGGGGCTGATCATCGATTGGCTGGCGACGCTCTAGCTGCAATAGCGCACAGAAGTCATTCCGGGCGACTCCGGCGAAAGCCGGAGGACACCCGGAACCCAGGAATCGCAGGCAGCAGGATGTTGCTCTGGGTCCCGGATGACGCTCGGCGTCTCCGGAATGACTCAATCATGTTAGTCTCGCCGCCACCTCAGTGATCACGTCATAGGCGCTCATCACGTCCGCGCGCGTACATTCGAACTGACCGGCCTGGAAGCGGATGACGACGCGGCCGTCAAGGCGCGTCTGCGTGAGGTAGATGCGCCCGTCGCGGTTGATGGCCTCGACGAGATTCAGATTGACCGCATCGAGGTTGCCTGCGCCGCGCGGCGCGTAGCGGAACGACCACAGCGACAGCATCGGCTCGCTGGCGATCTCGAAATCGGGCGCACCGCGCAGCCGTTCGCACAATTCGCGCGACCAGGCGACATGATTGCGGATCATCGTGCGCAAGCCTTCAAGGCCGTAGGCGCGCAGCACGAACCAGAGCTTCAACGCCCGGAATTGGCGCCCGAGCGGAATGCCCCATTCGCTGTAATTGACGATCTCGTCGCGTCCGACCGTGTGCAGATAATCCGGCCGCGAGGCCAGCGTGCGCGTGAGCGCGGCGGCATCGCGCACGAAATGCGCAGCGCAGTGCAACTGCGCCCCCAGCCGTTTGTGCGGATTGACGACGATGGAATCCGCACCCTCGGCGCCGGCCCAGTAATGGCGAAACTCCGGGCAGATCATGGCCGAGCCCGCCCA
>JAFEDV010000054.1 GCA_018241475.1 Pseudomonadota bacterium
AAGGCCTGACCAAGGCCTATCCGGGCGGCAAGAAGGTGTTCGAGAACATCTGGCTGTCGTTCTTCCCGGACGCGAAGATCGGCGTCGTCGGCGTCAACGGCTCGGGCAAGTCGACGCTGATGAAGATCATGGCCGGCATGGACAAGGACTTCACCGGCGAAGCCTTCGCCATGGCTGGCACAAAGATGGGCTATTTGGAGCAGGAGCCGCAACTCGATCCGGCGATGAATGTTCGTGAGAACGTCGAAAGCTGGTGCGCGGAAAAGCAGCTGGTGACGCGCTTCAATGAAGTGTCGATGGCGGTGGGAGAGAACTACACCGACGAACTCATGGAAGAGATGACCAGGCTCCAGGAGCAGATCGATGCTGCCGATGCCTGGGACATCGACAGTAAGATCGACATGGCGATGGACGCGCTGCGCTGTCCGCCGGACGATAGCGGCGTCGAGAAGCTCTCGGGCGGCGAACGTCGTCGCGTGGCGCTATGCCGCCTGCTGCTCTCGAAGCCGGACATGCTGCTGCTCGACGAACCGACCAACCACCTCGACGCCGAAAGCGTCGCGTGGCTGCAGCATCACCTCGAGAACTTTCCGGGCTGCGTCATCCTCGTCACCCACGATCGCTACTTCCTCGATCAGGTCACGAAGTGGACGCTCGAGCTCGATCGCGGCAAGGGCATTCCCTACGAAGGCAATTATTCGGCATGGCTCGAAGCCAAGGCCAAGCGTATGAGCCAGGAAGAGCGCGAAGCCGAGGGCCGGCAGAAGGTGATGAGCCGCGAACTCGAATGGGTGCGGCAATCTCCCAAGGCGCGGCAAGCGAAGAGCAGGGCGCGTTTGCAACGCTATGAGGAAATGGCCGCGCAGGCAGAGCGCGAGAAGCAGACGTTTGCGACCATCCAGATCCCGCCCGGCCCCCGGCTGGGACACAATGTCATCGAGTTTGATGGCCTGAAGAAGGGGTTCGGCGAAAAGCTTCTGATCGACGGGCTTACCTTCAAGCTGCCGCCCGGCGGCATCGTCGGCATCATCGGCCCCAACGGCGCCGGCAAGTCGACGCTGTTCAAGATGATCACCGGACAGGAGGCGCCCGACGCCGGCACGATCGAGATTGGCGAGAGCGTGAAGCTCGGTTTCGTCGATCAATCGCGCGACGCGCTCGACAACAACAAGACCATCTGGGAGGAAATCTCAGGCGGCCTGGATGTGCTCGTCGTCGGCACTCGCGAAATCCCCTCACGCGCCTATGTGTCGAGCTTCAATTTCAAGGGCAGCGATCAGCAGAAGAAAGTTGGCCAATTGTCAGGGGGCGAACGCAACCGCGTGCACCTCGCCAAGACCCTGCTGACCGGCGCCAACGTGCTGCTGCTCGACGAACCGACCAACGACCTCGACGTTGAAACCCTGCCATCGCTGGAAGCCGCTCTCGAGGACTTCGCCGGCTG
>JAFEDV010000055.1 GCA_018241475.1 Pseudomonadota bacterium
CGGCCACTGGACGCAGCAAGAAGCGCCCGATTTAACGACCGGGCTCATCATCGATTGGCTGGCGACGCTTTGAGATAGAGCGCGTCAGCGGTAGTTGCAGAGTCATTCCGGGCGACTCCGGCGAAAGCCGGAGGAGACCCGGAACCCAGGGATCGTCGAGCGCAGGTGTTGCCCTGGATTCCGGCTCTACGGCGCCTTCCGCGCCTCCGGCCGGAATGACTCAGTTAAGTGCGTTTCGGGATTGCCGCCCAGTAGTCGAAGTCAAGCACCACCGCCGGATCATATTCGCCGGCGCCGTTCTTGTAAGGAAAAGCGGCGCACGGCTGGTTTTTCGTGGCGACGAGCCGCAGGCGCAGCGCCCCGGCGGCGCCGAGATCGACGGCATCCAGCACTTCGCTCCAGGCATAGAGCGTGTCGCCCGCGAACAACGGATTGACGTGGCGGCCAGCATTGATGGCTAGCATCAGCGCGGCGTTGCCGAGCCCGTTGAAGGCGAGCGAGCGCGCCAGCGAGATGGCGACGCCGCCATAGACGAGGCGCCTGCCGAAGCGCGAACTGGCTTTCGCGAGCGCATCGAAATGCACGCGGGCGGTGTTCTGGTAGAGGCGCGTGGCGAGTTGGTGCTCGGCCTCCTCCACCGTCATGCCGTCGACGTGATCGATCCTTTCTCCCTTGGCGTAGTCTTCGAAGGCGTACGGCGAACCAGCGAGCGTCCAATCGTACTTGTCGAAATGCAGGCGGTCGCTGAGCCACAGCTTGTCAGCGGTGACGAACGGCGCGAACTGGGGCGCCACTTCTTCGGGCGCGCGCGCAGATGCATCGCGTTTGTTCACCATGACCCAGCGCACGTATTCGAGCACAGGCGCGCCGTGCTGATTGACAGCGCGGGTGCGTACGGTGACGATTCCGCTCTTGCCGTTAGAGTTCTGCTTGAGGCCGATGACTTCGGACGACGCCCGCAGCGTGTCGCCAGGGTAGACGAATTCGAAAAAGCGCCCCTCGGCGTAACCCAAATTGGCGACGGCGTTGAGCGAGATGTCGGGCACGCTTTTGCCGAAGGAAGTGTGGAACACCAGCAGAGGATCGATCGGCATGTGCGGCAAGCCGCACTGCTGCGCCAGCGGCTCCGAACAAAACAGCGCATAGCGCGAACCGGTGAGTGAGATGTTGAGGGCGACGTCACCATGCGTCAGCGTGCGGGGCGTGGCGTGAGCGATGGTTTCGCCGAGCGCGAAGTCTTCGAAGAACCGGCCGGGATTGGACTTGGTCATGCGCGTTCAAGTACGGCGGGGGATGTGCTCCCTTCAACCTCTTCCGGTTCCAGCCAGCCGGAATAATGGGCGATGCGCCCGAGCAGCGGCAGCGCAATGGGCACGTCGAAATGGAAGCGGCCCTCCTGCTCCGTTTCCGTGGCAACCGAACGCGGCGCGAACCGGGCCGGCATCGAGACTGGGCCGACGCGCCAGCCGACGACACGCATAGCGAGGCGATCGGGCGCGGCGTGCAGCGCTATGTCGAAGGCGAATGGGCCGAAGCGCTCGCGCACAACGCCGGGGCCAACGGCGCGGAGGCGGCTCGTGAAGGTGTAGGCGCCGAAGCGGCGCGTCCAGGTTTCGACGCCGCTACGATCGAGGCGCATGGCGACTTCAACTGGCGTGTGCGGCGAAGCGGCCGGAAAGCCGAAGAACCGTGCGATAAGCCGCGCCGGGAGCGAGCTTGCGCCGCGAACCTGTGCCGCGCCGCGCCATCGGGTCACTGGACCGCTGCGATGGGCAGCGCGCACGGCGGCGGGCGCTGCGTCGAGGCCGCCCTGCAGTGCAGTCTCGAACGGCGCGATCAGAGGCGCGATATCGATCCGGGTGGTGAATCCGTTGCGCGCGAACTCCGGAGCGAAATCCTCAAGACGCAGCATGGACACGCAGGCGCGGGCGCCGATGGGCAGCACGCCGCCCGCTGCGAAGCGGCGCGCCAGAATAAGCGCAGCAAAGGTCGGCGTATTGGGGCCGAGCCCATTGGGCGCAATCATGGTCCAGCGCGCGCACATCGGGCGATCGTCGGCGTCGCGGCCGAATGCTTCGACAATCATGCCGCCGCGATCGCTCCCGAATGCCGACAGCAGTTCGCCGGCGCCGCGCAGCCAGCCAGCCCAATTCTGCGACTCGCGCACGAGCCCCCAACGCCGCAACGCGCTCATGACTTCCATGCCGCGCTGCATCAGCGGCGCTTCCAGCCCCGCCATGAACAACGCGGTATCGCGTGGCGCATAGCGTGCGGGAATAAGGTCGAGATCCGGTGTTTCGGCCAAGGCAAAGCGGCGACGGCCAAGGCCGGGCACGTCGATGTCGGCGCAATGAGTCCAGCCATGGCGGATGCGCCACTCGCCCTCTTCCCAAACCGCCGCGGGTGCGCCGGTCCACGAAAGCACCGCCTTCATGACCGACGGTCCGCGCTGCATCTTGTTGGCGGGCGCAATGCCGGCGCGCACGATGTCGAGCCGGCGCCAGCCGGCGCACAACGTGTCAAGCACGGCGTGCGTGAGCGCGGGCGTAGAGCTCGCGCCGGTGACGGCGGCGACATTGCGCCGGCGCGCGAGCGCATCGAGCTGCGGGAATGCGGCGACGAAATCGCGGGCGTCCGCGAGATCGAGATAGTGCGCGCCAGACTCGATCACGGCGCGGGCGAAGCCAAGGTCGGCGCCCTGGAACGGCCCTGCCGCATCGATGACGAGATCGGCGCCGATCGCCTTCAGCGCACCGGCGTCGGCCGCGTTCCGATCAAGCACAGCAGCGCCGGCGGCGCCGAGCTCTTGCGCGCAGCGCCCGGCGCGTTCGCGGGAGCGGCCGGCGATAATGACGCGCGCA
>JAFEDV010000056.1 GCA_018241475.1 Pseudomonadota bacterium
CGTGTTCGAGCGGCTGCTCGTCACCACACTGCGCGCAGCGCGGCGTTGGGGTTTCGGATGCGCAGGCGCGGCAGAGGATCACGACCCCCCTTCTCCCTTGTCCGCAAGGGAGAGGGCTGGCCGTTGCGCCTTCATCGCGCTTCCTCCGGCGTGAACAGCCACGCCGCGCCGCGGACGCCGGAAGAATCGCCGTGTTTGTTCTTGACGACTTTCGTGCGGATGACGTCGGAGAAAACGTAGGCGATGAGTTTGCCGCGCACACTGGCGTAAAGTGAATCGATGTTCGACAGGCCGCCGCCGAAGACGATGACGTCGGGATCGAGGATATCCATCACCACCGCAAGAGACCGCGCCAAGCGGTCGGCGAGCTGATCGAGCACGAGACGCGCATGGGCGTCGCCCGCCTTGACGCCGGCGTCGAGGTCGCGCCCGCCGATGCCGCTCCAGCGCCGCAGCCCGGTGCCGGACAGCCACTGCTCCAGACAATTCCAGCGCCCGCACCAATCGCGCACCGGTATTTCGTCCTTGCGCGCCCACGGCAGCGGCGTGTGGCCCCATTCGCCGCCGATGGCGTTGACGCCCTCGATCGTCCTTCCGTCGACGACGACGCCGCCGCCACAACCGGTGCCAAGGATGACGCCGAACACCACGCGCGCGCCGGCGGCGGCGCCGTCGACAGCCTCGGAGAGTGCAAAGCAATTGGCGTCGTTTTCGACGCGCAGCGGCTTGCCCAGCGCCTGCTTCAGATCCTCAAAAAACGGTTTGCCGTTCAGCCACACCGAATTGGCGTTGCGCACGAGACCGGTCACCGGCGAAAGCGAACCGGGCATGCCGACGCCGATCGTTTTGCTCTCGACTCCCGCTTCCTGTTCGATTCGCACAGCCAGATCGCGCACCGCGCGCACCGCCGCTTCGTAATTGCCGGGGTTCGGCACGCGCTGGCGAATGCGGATTTCCCCATCGGAATCAAGCAACGCCGCTTCGATCTTGGTGCCGCCGAAATCCACTCCCAGGCGCATCGTCAATCCTTAAGGCGTTCTTAACGCAGCAGCTGAGATTGCTGGCATTGCGAAGGGTTGTTAAGGCCCCTGTGCTATTTGGGCGGCGCGTGGCCGTGACGCACCTCAGGGCAAGGCCGCAGACAGAAGCGGGACATGGCCAAGACCGTTCTCATCGTCGAAGACAGCGAACTCAATATGAGGCTGTTCAACGACCTGCTGGAAGCCTTTGGCTACCGCACGGTGAAGACGCGCGACGGCCGCCAGGCGCTGCCGCTGGCGCGCGAGCACAAGCCGGACCTGATCGTCATGGACATCCAGCTGCCGGAAATTTCCGGGCTCGAGATTACCGACCGCCTGAAGAAGGACCCGGCGCTGAAGGCCATTCCGGTCGTCGCCGTGACCGCGTTCGCCATGCGCGGCGACGAGCAGAAAATCCTCGCCGCCGGCTGCGACGCTTATCTGTCGAAGCCGATTTCCGTGACGACATTCCTCGAAACCATTCGCCGCTTCATCGGCTGAGGAGGCCCGCATGAGCGCGCGCATCCTCGTAGTCGACGATCTGGAAGCCAACCGCCGCCTGCTGCAGGCGCGTCTTGCCGCCGACTATTACGAGGTGCTGTTGGCGCAGCGCGGCGAGGAAGCGGTGCAGCTGGCGCGGCGCGCCAAACCGGACCTCATCCTGATGGATGTGATGATGCCCGGCGGCATCGATGGCTACGAAGCATGCCGGCGGCTCAAGGCGCAGCCGGAAACGCGGCACATTCCGGTCATCATTCTCACCACGCTCGACGATCGCGACAACAAGGTGCGCGGGTTGCAGGCGGGCGCCGAGGAATTCCTGACCAAGCCGATCGACGAAGTGCAGCTGATGGCGCGGGTGAAGAGCCTGCTGTCGCTGAAGGTGGTGATCGACGAACTCCGGGCTCGCGAAGCGAGCGGCAGGCGGCTCGGCGTGATCGGGGAAGACCTGCGGCCGGACCCGATCGAGCAGCATCGGCTGACCGCCGGCAACGTGCTGCTGGTCGACGACAACGCGGTGCAGATCAAGAGCATCAAGGCGGCGCTGAGCGTGGAGCATCGCGTCGCCGTCATGGGCGCCGACGACGCCGCCGGACCGCCGGATCTGGTGGTGGTCTCGGTGACCGCCAAGGCGTTCGACGGCTTCCGGGTGATCGCGCGCATGCGATCCGGCGAGCCGACGCGACATCTGCCGATCCTTGCGATCGTCGATCCCGACGACCGGGCGCGTGCGCTGCGGGCGATGGAGCTCGGCGCGCACGACATCATCACCCGCCCCATCGACGAGGAGGAGGTGGTGGCGCGGGCGCGCACGCTGATGCGCCGCAAGCGATATGTGGACGCCCTGCGCGCGCGGCTGGATCAGAGCCTGGAGCTGGCGATCCTCGATCAGCTGACCGGCCTCTACAATCGCCGTTTCCTGATGACGCAGCTGGCGCCGCTGGTGCAGCGCGCGCAATGCGGCGGCGAGATGGTTTCGGTGATGACCCTCGATATCGACCATTTCAAACACTGCAACGACACCTATGGGCACGATGTCGGCGATCAGGTGCTGCAGGAATTCTCGGCCAGGCTGGCGACCAATGTGCGCCCGTCCGATTTCGCCTGCCGGCTTGGCGGCGAAGAATTCGTGGTGATCATGCCGCGCACCGCGGGCGACATCGCCTGCCTCGCGGCCGAACGGCTGCGCCGCCACATCAGCGCCACGCCCTTCATCATCCGCGGCGTCGATCATCCCCTCGAGATCAC
>JAFEDV010000057.1 GCA_018241475.1 Pseudomonadota bacterium
GCAGAAGGCCAGATGTTCTTTTCGCAGGCGATGCTCGAAGGCTCATTGAGCTATTCCGACTGGAGCGACCTCGACTTGAACGCCACCAACGTGCAAGTCGACGGCTCCTGGTTCTTCACGCCGGACTTCAGCGCCAGCGCGGTCGTCGGCTACACCTCCGCCAACGAAGGCGGCAACAACGGCAACTTCACCACTTATGGCTTAAGCGGCGAATATCGCTTCGCCGATACGCCGACGAGCGTGAGTTTGGGATGGCGCCGTCTCGAAGGTGAAGGCGATCACTCCGATACTTGGTCGATCGCCCTCACGTTCGACCTCGGCACCGGTACGCTGCAGGATCGCACGACCAAGGGGCCAAGCTGGAACGGCGCGCGCTCCGTGTATGACAATTGGGACCGGACGATCGGGCTGATTCCAATGGTTTCCGATCGCCGCTTGAAGCGCGACATCAGGCTGCTGGCGACGCTGGCCAACGGCATGAAGATCTACTCGTTCCGCTACACCTGGTCGGACACCGTGTATGTCGGCGTGATGGCGCAGGATCTGTTGTTGGCCCGTGCGTGGCGGCGTGCGGTGGTGCGGCAAGCGAACGGATACTTCGCGGTCAATTATGGCGCGCTTGGCTTGCGCATGACGACACTGGACGATTGGAAGCGCAATGGGCTCGCCTCCGTGCTCTATGGCGAGCAGGATATGCGCTTTGCGGCGTAAGCATTCGCCCTGACGATGCGATGGGGGCGGATCTTGCGATCCGCCCCCCTTCGTTAGCGCCCTGCCTGTAGGCTGACTGTGATCTGGTTGCCGTCCGAGCCGCGCTGGGTCCAGGTGTCGCCGACATTCTTGCCGGTGACGTGTTCGGTGCATTCGGCTTGCGTGCGGGTTGCGTAGGTCAGGCAGATTTGGCCGCCGTTGATGGCGTATGTGCCGGGCACGGTTTGGCCGTCTTGGGTGATGACATCGAAGGTGTGATCGGCATTGAAATGATAGCGCACCACCGCGCCGCTCGGCTCGGTCACGACGACAGTGTTGCCGTAAGCGGTTTGCATGGTGTCGGTTTGCGCAGCGGCGACTCCCGTCACCAGGCAAACGCCCACAGCCAAGGCGGCGGCGAATTTCAGCATCGGTTCAATCCCCTATTTGCTCTCATCTGCGGCGGCGCTAGACCGCTCCCCTATGGACGTCCGCACAATTGCCGATCCGCTGCCGCTCGCCAAGACCTTGATCGCCTGCCGCTCGATCACGCCGGTGGACGCGGGCGTGCTGGATGCGGCGCAGACGGCGCTGGAACGGATTGGATTCCGGGCGCGGCGGCTGAAATTCGGCGAGGTCGACAATCTCTATGCGCGCTTCGGCGAGGCGGCGCCGAACTTCTGCTTCGCAGGGCATTTGGATGTGGTCCCGCCAGGCGGCGGTTGGACAAGCGATCCGTTTGCGCCGGAGGTTCGCGACGGCAAGCTCTATGGGCGCGGCGCAGCGGACATGAAGACAGCCATCGCGGCGATGATCGCGGCGACGGAAAACTATTTGGCTGGGGCGCGCCCGAAGGGGTCGATCTCGTTCTTGATCACTTGTGACGAAGAAGGCCGCGGCGTCGATGGCACGAAAGCGGTGCTGCCGGCGCGGGCGGCGGCAGGAGAGCGTTTCGACCATTGCCTGGTGGGCGAACCGACCAGCGAACAGCGCGTCGGCGACATGATCAAGAACGGGCGGCGCGGCAGCTTGAATGTCGTGATCGCCATGACCGGCAAGCAGGGACACGTCGCCTATCCGCAGCGGGCGCTGAATCCGGTGACGCCGCTTCTGGAGACGCTGCACGCGCTGAAGGCGCGGAAGCTCGACGATGGCTCGCCGGGATTCGACCCATCGAACCTGGAGATAACGAGCATCGATGTCGGCAATCCGGCGCACAATGTGATCCCGCGAGAAGCGAGCGCTCGGCTGAACATTCGTTTCAACATGAACCACACCGGCGAAGACTTGTTTGCGTGGGTCAAGGAAACGGCGGAAGCGGCGGCGGCGAAAGCGGGCGTGCAATGTTCGCTCTCGATCTCCTCGCAGAGCGTGCCGTTCTACACCGAACCCGGACCTTTCACCGATCTCATCGTCGCCGCGGCGCGCGAAGCGTTCGGCATCACGCCGGCGCTGGCGACGACCGGCGGCACCTCTGATGCACGCTACATCAAGGATTATTGTCCGGTGGCGGAGCTGGGGCTGAGCAACCAAACGGCGCACATGGTGGATGAGCACTGCAGCGTCGACGATCTGCGCGCGCTGGCGCGGTGTTATGAAGCGGTGCTGCGTCGGTATTTTGCATGATGTGTGGACAGCGCCGGCTGTCCATATTTGTGCGGCGCTAGTAATCCACGCGCATCAGATAAAGACCATCCGCGGGTGCGACGGGACCGCATTGCGCGCGGTCTTTGGCGGCGAGTGCGGCGGCGACGTCGTCGGCGCTCATCTTACCCAAGCCAACTTCCGCCAGCGTGCCGACCATGGATCGCACCTGGCGATGCAGGAACGAACGCGCTTCGCACCAGATTTGGACTTCATCGCCATCGCGGCGCACATCGCAACGATCGAGGGTCTTGATCGGGCTTTTGGCCTGGCATTGGCTGTCGCGGAAGGTGGTGAAATCGTGCTGGCCGATGAGCCGCTGGGCTGCCGCATGCATGGCGGATGCGTCGACTGACGGGCCGATGCGCCAGGCGTGAGCATGGTCCAGCGCCAGCGGCGCGCGGCGGTTGACGATGCGGTAGAGATAGACGCGGCGCACCGCATCGAAGCGCGCGTGGAAATCCGGCGCGGCATCCTCTGCTTTCAGCACGGCGACCGGCGCAGGGCGGAGATGAGCGTTCAGCGCTTCGGCGAGCTTCCAGGCTTCGAAGGGTCTGGCGATGTCGAGGTGGGCGACTTGGCCGCGGGCATGTACGCCGGCGTCGGTGCGCCCGGCGCCGACGACTTCGCTGCGGGCGCCGGTGAGCCTCTCGACAACGCCTTCGAGCGCGCCTTGCACGCTGGGAGCGTCGCCTAAGCGTTGCCAGCCTTGAAATGGGCCGCCGTCATATTCGAGCGTGAGCTTGAAGCGCATGAATTAAGAGCGCCGGTACTCCAGCATCGGGCAAGCGTGCGCCGCAGCCGCGCCGGGTGCGCCGCCGTATGTGCCCATGATTTTGTAGGATGCGTCGCCCGGGCTCGATGGCTCCCAGACCACGACGAACGCTGTCGCGTTGGCGCCGCAGAGGCCTTGGCCGCCGGTGGGCTTCGTCTCGGTGGCGACGCGATAGACCAGCACTTGCGACTCTTCGACCGGCAACGACATCAGCGCGCGCAGGGTCTGGCCGGCCACTTGAGTGGCCGGCGAGACATTGCTTGCGATCGGCGCCTCGACGGCGAGGCCGTTGGCGCCATGCAGCGAGAGCACCTCGACCGCGTCGGCGTCGGGCTGGCTGGCGTCGGGGAGCTGGGTGGCGGTGGCGACAGTGAGTTGGCCGGTGGCGGTGCGTGCAGCGTCGTTGTTCGGCGTGAAGACGCGCGTCGGTTCGGCTTCCGGCGCGGGCGAATCGAGTTGGGTGGTCTGGGTTGTGCTCGGTGAATTGGAAGGCGATTGCTGATTGCACGCGGCTGCCGCCAGCACCAAAGCGGCCAGTGCGAAACGCTGCAACATAAGGCGCCCTCCCAACCCGCTTCTAGCCTTGCGGCGAAACCGCTTCAATCGCGCTCAAGCGAGACGAGCGCCGGCTGGAACCGGACTTCCGCGCAGGAACTCCGCCGCCGGCAGCGGCGCGCGTCCTTCGCGCTGGAGTCTGACGAGGCGCACCGCGCCTTGGCCGCAGGCGACGGTGAGCTGATCGTCGAGCGCGGTTCCAGGCGCGCCGACGCCGGCGGCAAGGCGCGAGTCGAGCGCCTTGATGCGCACGCCGTTCAGCTCGAACCAAGCGCCGGGATGGGGCGAGAGGCCGCGAATCTTGGCGTCGATTTCGCGCGCGGGCGCCGCCCAGTCGATGCGAGACTCGGCGGGTGCGATCTTGTGAGCATAAGTGACGCCCTCCTGCGGCTGCGGCGTCTCGCGCGTCTCGCCGCGTTCAAGCTTGGCGAGCGTGTCGACGAGAAGGCTGGCGCCAATTTGCGCGAGACGATCGTAGAGCGCGCCAGTGGTGTCATCGGCCGCGATCGGTGTTTCGGAGGTCGCGAGCACGGGGCCGGTGTCGAGCCCCTCTTCCATGCGCATCACTTGCACGCCGGTTTTTGCGTCGCCCGCCATGACGGCGCGCTGAATCGGGGCGGCGCCGCGCCAGCGCGGCAACAGCGAGCCATGCAGATTGAAGCAGCCAAGGCGCGGCGCCTCGAGAATGGGCTTGGGGAGGATGAGGCCGTAGGCGACGACGATGGCGGCGTCGAGCCTGAGCGCGGCGAAGGCCGCTTCCGCATCGGCGCTGCGCAAGCTTTTCGGCGTGCGCACCTCAAGGCCTCGGGAAGCGGCGAAAGCGGCGACCGGCGTCGGCCGTTCCTGCTTGCCGCGGCCCGCGGGGCGCGGCGGCTGCGAATAGACGCAGGCGATGTCATGCCCCGCCTCGATGAGCGCCGCGAGCGCCGGCAGCGCAAAGTCGGGCGAGCCCATGAAGGCGAGACGAAGCGTCATTGGGATTGCTGTGGTCGCGGCGGAACGGTCTCGTACCGCGGGGCGTCATCGGCGATTCCGTAATAATCGCCCTTTTCGCCAGCATAGACGTGCACATGGATATGCGTGTTGGTGGGCGTGTCGAAGGCGCCCATGGCGATCCCGATCCAGTCGCGTTCGATCGGGTCCCAGAACAGCGAAGAACCGCAGGTCTTGCAGAAGCCGCGGCGGACCTTCTCCGACGATCGATACCAGGAGATGTTGTCGCCGTCATGGATGGCGACGGCGGCGCGCGCCACATCGCTCGAGACGAAATAGTGGCCGGAGGATTTGCGGCACTGGGTGCAATGGCAAGCGTCGGGCGCAGGCAGATCGCCCGCCACTTCGAAGCGGACCGCGCCGCAGAGACATGACCCCTTATGCATGCGCGCGACACTAGGGGCTTGGCGCGGCCGCGCAATGCGATCTTGCGGCGGCGGCAAAGAGAAACCTTTCCTTGGCCGGTCCTTCGCTCAATATTGGGCCTCATTGGAGGCGCCGGGTCATGGTCTTTGTATCCAACAATGTATCTCGACGAGCCGTGTTTTCGTGTGCACTCGCTGGCAGTGCCATGGCCTTGCCCGCGTGCGCGAAGCGGGAAGACAGCGAAGGCGAGGAAGGCGTCTCTGCTGTCGAGGATCTCATGCGGGAGCATGGAATCCTGCGCCGCCTGCTTATCGTCTATCGCGAGTGTGCCGCAGTGCTGCGCAGTGGCGCTTCTTTGGATGCCGCGGCACTGGCGCAAGCCTCCGATCTCTTCCGCACGTTCGGCGAGGATTATCACGAGCGCCAGTTGGAAGAGACGCGCATTTTCCCGGCCCTCATGCGCGCAGGCGGCGAAGCAGCCGGCCTCGTCGACACCCTGATCGCGCAGC
This sequence comes from Pseudomonadota bacterium, assembly GCA_018241475.1. GTDB lineage: Bacteria > Pseudomonadota > Alphaproteobacteria > Caulobacterales > Aquidulcibacteraceae > Vitreimonas. Next base: position 5,533 of record JAFEDV010000057.1, read on the forward strand.
ATCAGCGCGGACGCGCCATCAACGCATTCATCAAGGAAAGATGTGCGTCAGGCCGGGTGGCCGATCAGCGGCCGCTGGCCGCGAGCCTGGACGCATTCGCGCGCATGTACGAGGCGCACGCCGCATACGAAGACACGATTGTCTTCCAGGCGTGGAAGCGGAGGATGTCCGCCGACCAGCTGCGCGAAGTGGGCGATCAGTTCGAGGACATCGAACGCTCGACGTTCCATGGCGACGGCTTCGACATGGCGCTCGACCAGGTCTCGCAGATCGAGCAGCGCTTGAGGCTGCACGATCTGTCGCGTTTCACCGCGCCTGCGCCTTAGCGTCTAGAGCAGATTCCATTCAGTTAGGCGCATATCCTGCGGCCTCGAAGTAGTTTGCGCATTCGGCTGGGGTGAAGGCGCTGAGGGCTTGGCCGATCACGTCCCAGAGGTCATCGCGTGTTCGCGCCGCGGCTTTGCGCAAGATGGCCTTGAGCTTGGCGAAGGCGTTCTCGATCGGATTGAA
>JAFEDV010000058.1 GCA_018241475.1 Pseudomonadota bacterium
ATGATCTCGACGCGTCGACCAATGCGGAGGCGCCGGTGCGCTGGGCCGGCGCCGACATGCCCTCGCCGCATCTGCCGCCGGAGGCGCATTCGCTCGCACGCTTCGTCAAGGCGCCGCCGGCGCTGGCGGCGCGGCTCGCGCTCATCGGCGTGGTGGATGCAAGCGAAGGCGCAGCATTGGCGCGCAAGCTGCCGCCTGGCGGCCGTTTGGTGTCGCGCGAGGGCGATCTGTGGCGCTGGGATGGGTTCGTCCGCCGCGCGGATGCGCCGCAACCCGCGGCCGCGCGGCTCGAACACAAAAATCGACTCGCTGCCGCGCGCACCGAACTGGCCGCCGCCGATGCCCGCGCGCGCAAGGCAAACGCTGCTTGGGAATCGGCCAAGGCCGAGCGCCAGGCGCTGGACGCGAAAGCGCGCGCCCTGCGCGCGGATGCGCCCAAGCAAGCGGCGGCAGCCGCTGAAGCGGCGCGCGAGTTCGAGCGCTTGGAGGCTGAGCGTGCGCGAATGAACGAGCGGCGCGGCGAGCTGGATGCGCTCCTGCGTGCGGCGGATGCGGAAATAGAGGAGGCGCGCGCTCTGGTCGAGCGATCTGCGGACGCCGCCGCCGGCGCCGACATGGCGCCGCCGGATGAATCGGCGCTCAACGCGGCGCGCGCCGCGACCGATGCGGCGCGGCTGGCGGCGGCTGAGGCGGCCGCGGCGACGCAGAGCCTGGTGCGCGATCGCGCCCAGCGTGACGCGCGGCGCAACGCGATCGAGGTCGAATCCAGGCAATGGCGCGCGCGCATCGCTGATGCCGACAAGCGCCTCGCCGCCCTCTCCGCTGAACTGGACGACGTCGAGCGGCGGCGCGATGCGGCAAGGGCGGCGCCCATCGATGCGCGCAACAAGCTCGACGCGCTGATGGATGAGGCAAGCCAATCCGAGGCCAAGCGCGCAGAGGCGAGCGACCGCGTCGCCGAGGCGGAGACCGCAGCTCGAAAGGCTGGCGATTTGGCGCGCACGGCCGAGCACGCCCATAGCGGCGCGCGCGAGCAGCGCGCGGCCGCGCAGGCGCATGCGCAGGCGGCAGCCGCGCGCGTCGCCGATATTGCGGCGTCGGCGCTCGAACACACGAGCAAACCGATCGAGGCGATGGCGGAGATCGCCGGCAAGCTCCTCAACAGCGCGTTGGGCCAGGCGCCGATCGCCGAGATCGAACGCCGCTTCGAACGGCTCAGGGCCGAGCGCGATGCGGCCGGCCCCGTCAATCTGCGCGCCGACGAGGAGTTCGCCGAGGCGACCGAGCGCGTCGCGACGCTGACGCGCGAAAAGGACGACGTCGCCGCCGCCATCGCCAAACTGCGGCGCGCCATCACCACGCTCAACAACGAGGGGCGCGCCCGGCTGATGCGCGCCTTCGAGCAGGTCGATGCGCATTTCGCGCAATTGTTCGCCACCCTGTTCGAGGGTGGGCAGGCGGCGCTCAAGCTCACCGAAAGTGAGGATCCGCTGGAGGCCGGCCTTGAAATCTACGCGCAGCCGCCGGGCAAGCGGCTGACGCATCTCTCGCTGCTGTCGGGCGGCGAGCAGGCGCTGACGGCGACGGCGCTGATCTTCGCGGTGTTCCTTGCCAATCCGGCGCCGCTGTGCGTGCTCGACGAAATCGACGCGCCGCTCGACGACGCCAATGTCGACCGCTTCTGCTCGCTGCTCGACGAGATGAAGCGGCTCACGACGACACGCTTCATCGTCATCACCCACAATCCGGTGACCATGTCGCGCATGGACCGGCTCTATGGCGTGACCATGCCGGAGCAAGGCATTTCGCAACTGGTCAGCGTCGATCTCGGCCGCGCCCAGGCGCTGGCGGCAGAGTAATCTGCATGGAGCGGTCAGCAGGCGCGCGCAGGCGCGTGCTGAGGATGTCGCGCCTCACTGAGTATTGATTAGTGTGCCCAGCATCCCCCGTCGATTGGCCCCTCCGGTCGTGTCCCGATGATTGGTGTACGAGCCCGCGGGCATCGTGATCGTCAGCTGGTTCAGGCCGATTATCGCGCCGGTACGGCCGGCAGGATGACAAGCGGATTATCGCTCAAGGGCGCGATGGTTTCCAGCGACACGTAGCGCGAGCGTTGCACAGCCCGTTCGTCGTTCTGTTCCAACAAGATAGCGCCGACTAGGCGGATGATTGCTTCTTCGTTTGGGAAGATACCGACGACTTCAGTGCGGCGTTTGATCTCGCCGTTGAGGCGCTCCAGCGGATTAGTCGAATGCAGTTTCACG
>JAFEDV010000059.1 GCA_018241475.1 Pseudomonadota bacterium
CACGGCATGTGGGGCGGCTCTCTGATTTCGGCTCTGCTTGGAACGGAACTGCCGGGGCCGGGCGCGATCTATCTCAATCAGACGCTGAGCTTCCGCCGCCCGGTTGGCGTGGGCGACACGATCACCGTGCGCGTGGAGGTAAAGAAAAAGATCGCCGAACAGAACCGGCTCGTGCTCGACTGCGCGTGCGTGAACCAGAACGGCGAGACGGTGATCACCGGTGAGGCGGAGGTGATCGCACCGACGCAAAAGGTGAGGCGCCCGCGCGCCGTGTTGCCCGAGGTTCACCTGCACGAGCGCGGCAAGCACTTTGAAGCGCTGATCGAGGCGGCTCGCGCCTACCCGCCGGTGCGCACTGCGATCGTCCATCCTTGCGACGCCGCTGCGATCGAAGGCGCCGTGGAAGCTGCCAAACTAGGGCTGATAACGCCGGTGCTGGTCGGGCCGGCGCAGAAGATCAAAGCCGCCGCGGCCGCCGCTGGCCTTTCGCTCAGCGACTACGATCTCGTCGATGCGCCGCACAGCCATGCCGCCGCCGCGAAGGGCGTGGCGATGGCGCGCGCCGGTGAGGTCCAAGCGCTTATGAAGGGGGCGCTGCATACTGATGAATTGATGGCCGCGGTCGTTGACCGCCAGCTAGGCCTGCGCACCGAGCGGCGCATGAGCCATATTTTCGTGATCGATACCCCGAACTATCCCAAGCCGCTTCTGGTGACCGACGCCGCCATCAACATCGAGCCGGACCTCGATGAGAAGCGAGACATCGTCCAAAACGCCATCGATCTGGCCATCGCTATTGGTGTGGCGCGGCCGAAAGTGGCGATTCTGTCTGCGGTCGAGACCGTCTATCCGCGGGTGAGATCCACGGTGGATGCGGCCGCGCTCTGCAAGATGGCGGATCGGGGGCAGATCACCGAAGGCGTGGTCGACGGGCCGCTCGCTTTCGACAACGCCATCTCGCGCGCTGCATCGGAAGCCAAGCACATCGTCTCGCCGGTCGCGGGCGATGCGGATGTCCTGGTCGTGCCGGATCTTGTGTCTGGCAATATCCTGGCCAAGCAGCTCATCTTTCTGGCCGGCGCCGACGCGGCGGGCTTGGTGCTCGGCGCGCGCACGCCGATCATGCTGACAAGCCGCGCCGACGTAGCCTTGGCGCGAACTGCGTCCTGCGCGCTGGCGCAACTCTACGTTCATCGGCGCGCCGCGCCGTGAGTAAGCAAATTGTCGTCTTCAACGCGGGTTCGTCGAGCCTGAAGTTTGCGCTTTACGATCTCGGCGGCGACGGCGAGGAGGCGCTTGTGCGCGGGGCTGTCGAGTCCGTTGGCGGCGTGAGCCGCATGACGGTGACGTCGGCGGGGCGTCCGTCGACCGAGACTAGGTTGGAAGCCGCGTTTTCGCCGCAAATGGCGCTGACGCAGGTATTCGCATGGATGTCCAAAGAGGGCTTGGGGGCTGATCTGGTCGGCGCGGGGCACCGCGTAGTCCATGGCGGACGTGAGTTCATTGAGCCGGTGTTGGTCGACGCAAGCGTTCTCGCGAAGCTCGCGACCTACAATCCCATGGCGCCATCGCATCAGCCGCACAATCTGGCGGCAATCGCGGCGATGGCGCGGCTGTATCCCAAGCTTCCGCAGATCGCGTGCTTCGACACCGCCTTTCACGCCGCGAAGCCGAGATTGGCGTCGATATTCGCTCTGCCGCGGGCGCTGACCGAAGCGGGCATACAACGCTATGGCTTTCACGGCCTTTCATACGACTACATCGCGAGCGTTCTGCCGCGCCATCTCGGCGAGCGCGCCGACGGACGCGTTGTTGTCGCCCATCTCGGGCACGGCGCCAGCATGTGCGCGATGCGTGGCCGGCGAAGCGTAACGACGACGATGGGCTTCAGCGCGCTGGATGGATTGATGATGGGCGCCCGCAGCGGCGCAATCGATCCCGGCGTGCTGCTCTATCTTCTGCAGGAAAAGGGCATGAGCGCCGCGCAGTTGAGCACGCTGCTTTATGAGCAATCCGGCCTGCTTGGCGTCTCGGGCGAGAGCGACGACATGCGAACGCTGCTGGCGAGTTCGTCGGCAGCAGCGGAGAACGCGATTGGGCTGTTCGTCTACCGGATCACGAGTGAGCTCGGCGCGCTGGCCGCAACGCTGGGCGGACTCGACGCGCTGGTTTTCACGGCTGGCATCGGCGAGAATTCCGCCGAAATTCGCGCACGCGTCTGTGAAGGCGCGCGCTGGCTCGGCGCAGAGATCGACTCCGGCGCCAACGCGCGCGGCGAATCCGTCATCAGTGCGTCAGGCAGCAAGGTGGCGCTGTTGGCGCTGCACACCAACGAGGAGGCGGTGATCGCAACGGCATGCCGCAAGATGCTGGGCGGAGAGGTTCATGGCGCCGGCAGCCACAGATAGCGCTGACGCGTCGCTTTGGAGCGCCGATGCGCAGGACATCGCGCGGAGGCTGGGCGCCTCGCCCGAAGGGCTGACCAGCAGCGAGGCAGCGGAACGTTTGCGGACTTTCGGCCGCAACGCACTGGAGGATCGCGCCAGCACCGGGCCATTGCGACTGCTCTGGAGGCAATTCGAGAGCCCGCTCGTTCTAATTCTGGTGTTTGGCGCGGGCGTCGCCTTCGCGCTGCGAGACTGGACGGAAGCGACCATCATCCTGGCGATCGTGCTGGGCTCGACTGCACTGGGCTTTGCGCAGGAGTTTCATGCTTCACGCGCGATCGCCGCGTTGCGCCAGCGCATGGCTCTCAAATCGCGTGTCATGCGAGATGGGGTCGTCCGCGAGACGCCGGCCGCCGAGATTGTGCCCGGCGACACGGTTCTGCTCTCGGCGGGCAATCTCGTGCCGGCGGATGGCCGCATTCTGGAAGCACAGGATTTTCTTGTCAGCGAAGCCAGTCTGACCGGCGAGCCGTTTCCTGTCGAAAAGCGGCCCGGAAACGTGGGCGCATCGGCGCCGCTCGCCGCACGCAGCAATTTCGCGTTCGCCGGCTCGTCTGTGCGCAGCGGCGCGGCGCGCGTCTTGGTCACGACGACCGGCGGCAATACGGCGTTCGGCGCAGTCGCCGCCCGCTTGCGCGAGCGTGAACCCGAGACGGCGTTTGTGCGCGGCCTGCGCCGCTTCGGTTATCTTCTGCTCCGCGTTACCGTGTTGCTGGTGCTGTTCGTGCTCATCATCAATCAGCTGCTCGGACGACCGTTCCTCGAATCGCTGCTGTTTTCGGTCGCTCTGGCGGTAGGGATGTCGCCGGAGCTCCTGCCGGCGATCGTCAGTGTCACGCTCTCGGCCGGCGCGCGGGCAATGGCGGAGGAAGGCGTGCTCGTGCGCCGTCTCGATGCCATCGAGAATCTGGGCGGCATCGATCTCATCTGCACCGATAAAACCGGCACGCTCACGGAAGGCGCGGTCGCATTGCAGGATGCCCTGGACGTCGACGGCGCGCCATCCGATCGGGTTCTTGCGCTGGCGTATGTCAACGCCGCCTTCGAAACCGGCATCGAAAATCCCCTCGATCAGGCGATCAAGGTCGCCTGCGAGGCGCGTCAGCAATCGCTGGCCGGCTGGCGCAAGCTCGACGAAATCCCATACGACTTTCAGCGCAAGCGCCTCACCATCGTGGCGGAAACAGCAAGCGATGCTCCCGTTATCATCACCAAGGGCGCATTCAACGAGACGCTGGCAATCTGCACGGAAGTCGAGATCAGCGGCGCACCTGCGCCGCTCGATGAAGCCCGACGCGCCAACCTGAGCGAGCGTTATCGAGCGTTTGGCTCCAGCGGGCTGCGAGCGCTCGCGCTTGCGACGCGCGCATGTAGCAAGCAAGCCGATTACAGCAAGGACGACGAACGCGATATGCGTCTTGTGGGCTTCTTGACCTTTGTCGATCCGCTGAAGGCGGATGCGCGCGCAACCATCGATGCGCTGAAGACGGCAGGTGTTTCGGTCAAGATCATCACCGGCGACAATCGCTATGTTGCCGCCCACGTCGCGAGCGGGCTTGGACTGGACGTAGATGCGGTCTCGACTGGAGAGGCGGTCAGCGCTGCGAAGGGAGGCGCGTTGATCCCACTGGCTGAGCGAACCCAATTGTTCGCGGAAGTCGATCCGCAGCAGAAGGAACGCATCGTCAAGGCGTTGCAGCAGAACGGTCATGTCGTCGGTTTCATAGGCGATGGCGTCAATGACGCGCCCGCGCTCTATGCGGCCGACGTCGGCATATCGGTGGA
>JAFEDV010000005.1 GCA_018241475.1 Pseudomonadota bacterium
CAGCAATTCGTACTGAGTTCTGGCGCGGCCGCGGGATTAGTCTTCGTCGTCGAAATGGCTCTTCAGCGCGCGGCCGGTCTGCACCGCGCCGTGTCCGAACTTGTCGCGCGCCTTCGCCACTGCGCCTTCGACCGCAGCGCGCTTCGGCGTTTCAGTGTCGAGCATGTCGCCTTTGTCGGCGATGGCGGCGTCGCTGAAATCGGAGAGGCCGACGCCGATGAGACGGAACTTGGTGCGGCCGTCGGCGTCGGCGTGCAGCAGTTCACGGGCGTGGGAGAAGATGCGCGAGGCGAGCTGCGTTGGCTCCGGCAGCTGGCGGCGGCGCGTGATGATTTTGAACTTCGTGTCTTTGAGCTTGAGCGTCAGCGTCAGGCCGGCGGTTTCCGAGGCGCGGCAGCGCGCGGCGACCTTTTCGCAGAGCGGCCAGAGGATGTCTTCGAGCGCTTCGATGTCGGCGACATCTTCGAAGAATGTGGTTTCGGAAGAGATGCTCTTGCGCTCGCCGTGCGGATCGACCTTGCGCGGATCGTCGGCCATCGAGAGCGCGAAGAGATGCGCGCCCCAATCGCCATAAAGGCCGCGCATGCGCTGTGGGCCGGCGGCGCGGATGTCGCCGATTGTTCTCAGGCCGTTGCGTTCGAGCGCGGCAGCGCCCGCGGGGCCGACGCCGGGAAGCGTGGCGACCGAGCGCGATTCCAGAAACGAAAGCGCTTCGGCGCGGCCGATGACGGAAAAACCGCGCGGCTTGTCGAGATCGGAGGCGGTCTTGGCGAGGAATTTGTTGAAGCTGAGACCGATGGAGACGGTGAGCGTGGTTTCTCTCCAGATGCGGTCCTGCAGTTTGATCAGCGATTGCGCCGGCAAGCCGCCGTGCAGCGCCTCGGTGCCGGAAAGGTCCATGAAGGCCTCGTCGATGGAGAGCGGCTGCACCTGCGGCGTCAAATCCTCCATCATGCGGCGGATGCGCCGGCCCTCCTCGACGTACTTGCGCATGTCGCCGTGCACGACTTTGGCTTGCGGACAGAGCTTCAGCGCCTTGAACATCGGCATGGCGCTCCTGACGCCATAGGCGCGCGCGACGTAGCAGCAGGTGGAGACGACGCCGCGCTTGCCGCCGCCGACGATGACGGGATGCGGTTCGAGGCTGGGGTCGTCGCGCTTCTCGATGGAGG
>JAFEDV010000060.1 GCA_018241475.1 Pseudomonadota bacterium
GGACGCAGATATCGCATTCAAAGCGGCGCGAGCGCGCTTGGAGCGCGTGGAAAAGGCGCTTGACCGGCCGCTCGCTCGGCAACCGCGCCGCGACGAAGTGCATGTCGAGGCGCAACGCTCGAACACGACGCCGGACGAGTACCGCGCGCTGGTCGAACGCTGCAAGGAATACACCCGTGCGGGCGACATCTTTCAGGTCGTGCCGAGCCAGCGCTTCAGCGCGCCGTTCCCGCTTCCCGCTTTTTCGCTCTACCGTGCATTGCGCCGGCTTAATCCGTCGCCATTCCTCTTCTTCCTGAATTTCGCCGATTTCGCCATCACAGGCTCGAGCCCGGAGATTCTGGTTCGCGTGCGCGGCCGCTTGGTGACCATCCGGCCAATAGCCGGCACGCGGCCGCGCGGCGCGACGCCGGCGCAAGACCACGCGTTCGAGAGCGAATTGTTGGCCGACCCGAAGGAGCGCGCGGAGCACCTGATGCTCGTCGACCTCGCGCGCAACGATCTTGGGCGTGTCGCCAAGCGCGGCGCGCCGCCCGGCTATAATGCGGCGGCTGCCGGCGCCGGTTCGAGCAACGTGCGCGTGACGGAGACCTTCACGATCGAGCGCTACAGTCACGTGATGCACATCGTCTCGAATGTCGAAGGCGAATTGGCTGACGGCAACGATGCGCTCGATGCTCTGCTCGCAGGCTTCCCGCACGGCACGGTGACGGGCGCGCCGAAGATCCGCGCCATGGAAATCATCAACGAAGTCGAGAAGCACAGGCGCGGCGTCTATGCCGGCGGGGTGGGCTATTTCGGCGCCGGCGGCGACATGGATACCTGCATTGCGCTACGCACCGGCGTGGTGAAAGACGGCGTGCTTTCGGTGCAGGCGGGCGGAGGCGTGGTGCTCGACAGCGACCCGCAAACGGAGCTGGAGGAAACGCAGCACAAGGCGCGCGCTTTGTTCCGCGCGGCGGCGGAGGCCTGGCGGTACGCCTGATCTACGCCGTGGCGTACTGATCGGGATGGGCGACGTAGAAGTCCAAGTCCGACAACAGACGTTCCCAGGCGGCGTTCGTGTCGGACGACCACGCGGCGCCGCAGGCTTCTTTGATAGTCGCCGCCACGACGCGGAAGAACGTCGCAAACACATGGCGCGGCACGTCATAGCCATCGTGCGTCACCACCTCGCATTGGATAAGACGGTGCGCATAGCGACGCTCACCGACGAAATCGATCACAGCCTCGAAAACGCGTGCAAGCATTTCGCCTTTGATGGCGTCATCGGTGTCGCGTTTGAATTGCGCCCGCATCGCGGGCTGCTGCTCGAATAAGCGCGCATAAACACGCGGCGTGAGATCGCCCACCATTTCGGCGGCCGTTTCGAGCGACTGCAGGATGAGGGCAGCATCGTGTTCGGAAGTCGGCATCACTGATTGGAGTCTAGGCCCAGCGCCCACAAAAGTGCGATCGCCGCACCTTTAACGTACGGAAGCAATATAAGCGCCGTCACTACCGCCGCAACCATGATGGCGACGACAGCGCCGTTCCACGCGGCGGCGTTGAGCGACATCGCGATGGTGATCGGCGTAAAAATCAGGCCAATGA
>JAFEDV010000061.1 GCA_018241475.1 Pseudomonadota bacterium
CCACCCCCTGCCCCCGCCCCGCGAGGGGGCGGGGGAGATGAACCATCTCCCTGCAACGTCGCAATCGGCGTGCTGACCTTCACGCCCTGCGCGCCTTCCGGCACAAGAAGCTCCGCAATCACGCCCTCGTCGACGGCTTCGACTTCCATCGTCGCCTTGTCCGTCTCGATCTCGGCAATGACCTGGCCGGGTTCGATGTGATCGCCCGGCTTCACAAGCCATTTGGCCAGATTGCCCTCCTCCATAGTGGGCGAGAGCGCCGGCATGGTGATGTTCGTCATTTTCTGCGCTCTTGTCCTTCGATTGCGACGTTGATCACATCCGTCGTCCAGCGATGCAGGAAGGTGAGATAGAGAAGCCCGAAATAGACGAAGCCAAGTCCCGTCCAAACACAGGTGCGGATGACGTCGTCGATGCTGTAGCGCCGATGCGTAATGATCCCGGCCCATTCGGGCGTCGAGTTGGACAGGAAGGTACGGCCGGCGGCGGTGAGCTGATGTTGCGCTTCGAGGTCTTGCAGGCGCGCGATGAGACCCATGTGGGCGTCCTGCGCGCCCAGCAGCACCATGATCAACATTCCCAGCACCAGCGACATGAATGCGAAGCTGGCCAAGCGGGCGCTGAAATTGGATTGCCCGATGAAATAGTTGAGCGCAACGACGTAGGCGGAAACGATAGAGAAGATTAGGCCCACGCCGGCCAGCAGGATGTTGGTGAACTCGACCAGTTCCTCGACGACATTCGCTTCGGTCATCATGACCTTCCCCCCTCGTTCAATGTCATCGGCGTCCACCGCGATACGCGCCGTGCGATGCGTTCTTCTGGGCTCTCTCCTTCGAGACTGGTGAGCGTGACGGGCAGGTTCCGGAATTCTTCAATGTTGAGGCCCGCGACATTGATCACGCCGATTGGCCCGCGCGGACTGTCCATCATGGTGCCGACATACGTGCCGCAGAGTGGGCAAATCAGAAAATCCGCGGTCTTGTGGACGAAGCGATAACGCGTGAGCATTTGTGTCGAGGAGAGCGTGAGCTTGCCGTCCGGATCGCTGGCGGATCTGACGCCGCGCGTGCGGCAGAACGAGCAACCGTCGGCGCGCAGACGAATGGGCGCGTTCGTCTCATACGTGGCGCTCACCGCGCCGCAATGACAGGCGCCGCGGTAGATCATCCCCCTCTCCCTTGCGGAGAGGGGGTAAGGGGGTGAGGGGCGTTAAGCTGCCGCGATGATGCACATTGTGACTCCGCAAACCTGC
>JAFEDV010000062.1 GCA_018241475.1 Pseudomonadota bacterium
CAGTTCAAGCCGCGTACGCCGGAGGCGGAGCGGGTATTCACGCCGTCCTTTTTCAAAGCGCGGGAGGGCGCCGGCTCGGCGGCGCGCGATCCGATCTTCATCGTCGGTTTGCCACGGGCGGTCTCGACGCTGGTCGAACAGATTCTCGCCTCGCATTCGCAGGTCGAAGGCACCATGGAATTGCCCGACCTCAACGCCATCGCCATGACTCTGGCGGCGGCGGAGAAGAGCGACGTTTATATCGACCGATTGGTGCGACTCTCGCGCGACGAACTTTCGGCGCTGGGCGAGTCGTATCTCCAGTCCACGCGCATTCACCGCAAGCTGGGCAGACCTCGCTTCATCGACAAGATGCCCAACAATTTCGCGCTGGTCGGGATGATTCATCTCATTCTGCCGAACGCCAGGATCGTCGATGTGCGCCGCCATCCGCTGGCTTGTGGCTGGTCCTGCTACAAGCAGCATTTCGCGATGGGGCAATTGTTCACCTACGATCTCGGCGATATTGGCCGCTATTATGCCGACTATGTCGCGCTGATGAGCCATTTCGACGAGGTGCTCCCCGGGCGCGTGCATCGTGTGATTTATGAAGAGCTGGTCGCCGATCCGGAACGAGAGATCAGACGGCTGTTGGAGCATTGCGAGCTTCCGTTCGAGGAGAGCGCGCTGAAGCCGCACGAGACGCAGCGGCCGGTGCATACGGCGAGCGCCGAGCAGGTGCGCCAGCCGATTTCCGCGAGCGGGCTCGAAAGCTGGAAGCCGTTCGAGCCATGGCTGGGCCCGCTCAAGGAGGCGCTTGGCCCTACGCTTGACGCTTATCCCGATCCGCCCGCGCACTAAGGCATCAGCAGCGCTTCGCGTTCGAGCGTCGCTAGCGCCGCCGTCAGCCGCGCCTCCCCCACAACCGCCGACAATTTCGCACGGTCGCGCTGACCGTCGAAAACCGCCAGCAGGCTCAGGATGTCGGGCGGCGGTTGGTAGGAGCGATGCTGCAGCGTGGTGACCCAGGTCTGGCCGCGCGCGGCCTCCTGGCGTGCAAGCTCGAACACCCTCGGATGCGAAGTGCTTTGGCGCCCCACCGCGAGGGGAAGGGAAGACACACGCAGCCCGCCCATTTGCGCGAGGCGAAGCAATGCGCCGGCCATGGCCTGACCGTTGGCGCCGGCGATGGAATTCGCGGCGGCAATCGTCGCAGGATAGGCGCGCCCGATTTCAGCGAGCGCGGCGGCGGCTGCATCGTTCGGAGCGTTCACGATGTGGCCCGACTCCAGCTGAAACGCCAATCGCGATTGCGGACTGGGCTGGATGACGCCGGACACGTGCAGCTCCGCCAAGGCAGACGCGTTCGGCTTTTCCTGACCGCGCCGCTTGGCGAACAGCGCGCGTCGGAACACGCGCCCCGATACTTTGTCGAGCCAGGTCTGCGCGGCAAGCGCGTCGCCGGCGGCAAGTTCGCGCACGAGGCCGGCCGATTCAGGCGCCAGCGTTTCGGGCGCCGCCATCGGCAGTTCGCCTTCGGTCAGGTAGTGAAGGCCGTGCGCCTGCGCTTCGCTGACGATGTCGTCGAAGAAGAACGCCTCGTTTACGGGCGCAAGATATTCCGAGAACAGATACGAAGGGACTGCCTCGGCGAGGCGCTCCGCCGACTGACGTACGATCGTTCCATAGGGCGAGTTCGACACTTTCGACGCCATTTGCCGAAGCAACAGCACCGCTTGTTCGGCGCGCAGCAGCGGAGGGGCGTTTGCACCGACCGACCGGCGCAGGATGTCGCGCACGATTTGCTGCGCGCGCCAACCGGGCAGTACGTTGAAACTGATGGCCGCCAGACCCTGCGGGCTCAAACGTTCCCTGCAAATCTTGAAGACCGCCGCCTTCACCGGCGGCGGCGCCCAGCTCAAAAGCCCGTGCGCGATGATGTAGTCGAATTGCGAGGTCGCGGGGCGGTCGGCGAATTCGACCACGTCTGCGACTTCCAAGGTCAGATTGCTGAGATCGAGAGCCGCAGCGTTGCTTTTTGCGAGGCGGATTTCCTCTTCGACGATATCGACCGCGGTGAATGACGCCCGTGGAAAGCGCGCCGCCAACGGAATGACATTGCCGCCGCTCGCGCAGGCAAGCTCAAGAACCCGCGCCGTCTCCGCCGCCGGCGGCGTGAGCCCATGCAGAATGCCGAGCGCGGCGAGCGCCGCCGGCTGCGTGTAGGCGAACGGCAAAGAGGTGTAGAGGGGATCGGCGTAGGCCATTTCGATCTCAGCGCTGGTCGAGATCAGGATCGAGGCTCTGGCCGGCGTCGAGCTGCACGCCGAAGCTGTTCAGCATCATCGACACTTGCGTGTATTGGCCCGCGGTGAAGACGACGTCCATGCATTGTTTGTCGGTGAAGTGCGCTTTGAGCGCGGCCCAGGTCGCATCGGAGACGAATTGCCTTTCGTGCAGCTCGTCGCAGGCGGTGATGAGCGCTGCGTCGGCGGGCGCCCAATTGGCGTCGTCGCTTTTGAGAGCTTCGATGTCGGCGTCGGTGAGCCCCGCGCGTTTGCCGATTTCGACGTGCTGCGTCCATTCGTAGCCGGAGCCGCAAAGATAGCCGGTGCGCAGGATGACGATCTCGCGCTCGCGCGGAGCAAGCGCGTTCTTCTTGGAGAGGACGTAGCCGCCCCAGGCCAGGAAGGCGGTGAGCGCTTCCGGCGCGTGCGCGAGCGTGCGGAAAATGTTGAGCGCCGGACGCCCAGGCGCGCTGAGCGGCGCCAGCGCGTCGCGCTGCGCGGGCGTGAGGGCGTCGTCGGTGAGGGGTGCGATGCGCGGTTGGGTGAGATGCATGAGTGCGTTCTAACGCGCATCAGCTGGTGTTGGGAATGCGCCAGCGGACTTCGGCGGCGTGCGTCAGCGCTTCGAAGCGCTGGATGCGGTGTTCGGCTTCGGGTGGGGCGCGGAGGGTTTCGCAGAGGCGGTGTGGGCGCGCGTGCAGGCG